>JBFZFJ010000421.1:0-3045 GCA_041306405.1 Verrucomicrobiales bacterium
CCGGAATGCCGGAGCGCCCTCTTGCTAACACCACTGCCGGAATCCCTCGATTCCCCGCCGATCCAGCATGTCCGGGTCCAGCCGGACGCGGCGTCCCACATCTTTTACACCAGCGGCTCCACTGGCACGCCCAAGGGCGTCCTTGTTCCGCACCGCGCCATTTCCAGGCTCGCCCTCGGTGGCGGATTCATGGACTTCGGGCCGGACGACTCGTTTCTCCAATCCGCGCCGATCTCGTTCGACGCGGCCACCTTGGAAATCTGGATGCCCCTGCTCCACGGCGGACGCATCGTGCTCACCGGCGAAAGCGGACCATCCCTGCCCGCCATCGCCCGCGCGATCCGCGAGCAGGGCGTGACCTGCCTCTGGCTAACCGCCGGGCTGTTCCAGACGATGGTGGACGAGCATCTCGCCGATCTCAAAGGACTCCGCTACCTGCTCGCCGGCGGCGACGTCCTTTCCCCGGCACACGTCCGACGCGCCGTCGAGGCGCTTCCCGGCACCACGCTCATCAACGGTTACGGCCCCACGGAAAACACCACTTTTACCTGCTGCCACACCATCACCGCCGCGGATCTCGGCCGGCCTTCCATCCCTATCGGAAAGCCGATTGGCAACACCACCGTCCATCTTCTCGACTCCCGCCTGCGCCCCGTGCCCGTCGGAGTCCCCGGCGAGCTGTTCACCGGCGGCGACGGACTCGCGCTCGGCTACCTCAATCACGACGAGCTGACATCCGCTAAATTCCCCGTCCACCCCGAGCTTGGCCGGCTCTATCGCACGGGCGATCTCTGCCGCTGGCTGCCGGACGGCTCGATCGAGTTTCTCGGCCGCGGCGATTCGCAGGTGAAGATCCGCGGGTTCCGCATCGAGCTGGGAGAAATCGAAACCCATCTCGCGAGCCACCCGTCAGTCCGCCAGGCGAAGGTCGCCGTCCGCGGCGATTCCGCGGAGACGAAACGCATCGTCGCATGGGTCGTCCCCGCCGAGGGAAGCCCGCCCGAAGTCGCCGCGCTGACCGCATTTCTGGCGGGAAACCTGCCCGCTTACATGCGTCCCGACGGCATCGCCATCCTCGAAGCAATGCCGCTCTCCGCGAACGGCAAGATCGACGTCTCCGCATTGCCCGATCCATCGCGCCCGGCCGGCTCCAACACCTGCAGGATCCGCGAAGCGCCCGTCGGCAAGACCGAGCAACGCCTCGCCGCGATGTGGAGCGATCTGCTCGATCTCCCGGAAATCGGCCGCGACGACGACTTCTTCGCGCTCGGCGGACACTCGCTCATGGCGCTGCGCTTGTTCTCCCGCATGAACCGCGAATTCGACTGCACCCTGCCGCTCGCCGCGTTGATCAATCACCCGACCATCCGCGGCCTCGCCGGGCTGCTCGCACCGCAGCCTGAAATCGGTTCCGAGCCGACCATTTCGGCAAAAGGCCACTTCGTCACACTCCGCGAAGGCGGTGACGGCTCTCCGCTCTTCTGCATTCACGGTGGCGATGGCGGCGTGCTTTTCTACCGGGAAATGGCCGCCAATTTGCCGACCGGCTGCCCGCTGCACGCCATCGAGTCGCCCGAACTCAGCCGCGGCAGTGAGGTGGAAGTCGCCAGCATCGAAGCAACCGCCGCCGCATACGTCCGCCTCCTCCTGGCCTTTCAACCCCGCGGCCCATTCCGTCTCGCCGGCTATTCCTTCGGTGGCGTCGTCGCCCACGCCATGTCTTGCCAGCTCGTGGAAATGGGCCATGAAGTCGATTTCCTCGGTCTCTTCGACACCCACAATCCGACCGTCCAAGGCAAAGTCTATTCACCCGTCGGTCGATTCGCGGTGTTCTGGAAACAGCATCATGAAATCCCCTTGGGCAGGCGCTTCTCGCTGCTCCGCCAGCGAATCCGCGAAGGGACTGAAACCCACCGCCGCGTCAGCGCCGAGATTCTCGCGGCCCAGTCCTCGGGTCCCGCCGAGGCCTACAGCGATTTGCGCCGCGTCCAGGTCCGCGAGGAAAACTGGCGCGCGATGCAAGCGCATCAACCCGCCCGTTTCCCCGGCCGGGTCACCCTTTTCAAAGCCATCACCGGCAGCGACAAAGTCGAACTACCGGCCGATTACGGCTGGTCCACCCAAGCCGATGGCGGACTTCAAATCATCCAAATTCCCGGCCGCCACCTGACGATTTTCGATCCTGATCACGTCGGAACGCTTGCCAACTCGCTGCATCTGGCCCTCTCACGTGAGGAAGCGCCCGACGGCAACCCGGACCACTCCGGATGACTTCAGGACAGGTCACCGTTCATCTCGTTTTTCCTGAAATCATTTCCCAGGAAGCCGCCTTGGCCTGCCTCGCCGATGAGGAAAAATCGCGGGCGGATCGTTTCCGATTCAGAAAGGACGCCGTCCACTGGATGGCTTGCCGGGCAAACTTACGAAAAATCCTCGGCCAAGCCATCCAGCGCCCGCCACGGGAAGTGCCGCTCGTCCTCACGGAAAACGGCAAGCCTCTGCTGGCTCCGCCCTACGATTCGCTTCATTTCAATCTCTCCCACTGCTCCGACCTCGCGATCGTGGCGCTGTCTGCGGAGGGACCGGTCGGCATCGACCTGGAATCTCTCGATCGGGCGCCGGATTTGTTGGAATGCGCAACCACCTTCTGCCACCCGCGGGAAATCAGCGAGTTACCTTCCGAGACAAACGCGCGTGCGTCTCAACTTCTGCGGATCTGGACGGCGAAGGAGGCCGTATTGAAAGCGCTGGGCACCGGTTTGTCGCACCCGCCGGAATCCGTGCGGATTCTGTTCGGAAACCCGGTCGGTACGGCCATTTCAGACCGCTCACTCGCCGGAGTGGAAAACCAGAGTCTGCATGAACTGCATCATGCCAGACTCAACGGCTATCAAACCTTCGTCTCCGCCCCGACCTCGGTGACGCGGATTCAGCTGATTGATCAGAGCTTCACCCACCAACCCTCAGCCGCTGCTCCGCCTTCTCATACTCGCCAAGATGCGCCCGCATCAGGCTCTTCCACAGCTTCCCATGATTCGGCACCGA
>JBFZFJ010000422.1:0-5928 GCA_041306405.1 Verrucomicrobiales bacterium
CTCCAAACTCCCCGCAAACCCCGGAACTCCGACACCGCCCCGGCGATTCCCGCCCGAAAGCCAACCGTCGTCCCGGCTCCGCGGCCCTTGCGCCTTGTTGATCCAAGGACTCAGCCAGCCGCCACCGCCATCTGGTCCAGCGGGCTCACCACGCCCAGGCCATTCGCGCCCGCTCGATCTGCCTGGCCACCTCCTCCCGCAGGCTTTTCGGCAGCACGGTCACTCGATCCTTGTCACCCTTGCCAAGGCGCACCGTCACCGTCCCGCGGCCCACATCCACATCCTGCACGCGCAGCCGTATCAATTCGGAAAGCCGCAACCCCGCCCCATTTGCAACCGCCCCGCCAACTCGTAGTGCATCCCCCTCTGATCCCGTTCTCGCAGCTTCTCGAGCAACCGATGCGTCTCCGGCTTCGACAACACCACCGGGACCCGAGTCCCCGTATCCCGCAGTTTCACCCCGAAAACCGCCTGCTCCGACCCTGCGAACCTCGCATATCGCGCCGCCCATGCGCCGTAGCACTGCTTGGTCCGCTTCAACAAACCCCGCCGCGCACCCGACGAATACACCGCCAACCGCACCCGTTCCGCGAGGCTCCGATGATCCGCCCCCGTTTCGGAACACGCGCTCAACCAGTTCAAATACCACTGAATCGCGTCCGCCCATTGGGCCAATTGCCACTTCTCCCTCTCGCGATCTACCCGGATCACTTCCGACTTCCAGAATGCTTTGGCCGCATCGCGACCGGCAGGCAGCTCGTGGCGCAGCCGGAAATTCTCGAACCATTCCAGCAACACCAGAAATCCCGCCCCCTCCGGTCCACCTGGAACGCTCGATCCGTCGTCTTCTTCCACGTGATATCAGCATTGGCAGCTCCTCCGGAAACCGCCCCGCCCGACCCGACCGATATACGCACCCGCCCCAAAAAGAATCCTTGTTTATCAAAGGATTCCAGCAAATCTCCCAAAGAGCTTCTCCCGGATATCACTCCCCGGGGTGCTACGAATTACACTGTTCGCCAAGAATTACTCATGCTCATTCTGCATCCAAACGAGACTCTGCTTGAAGGCCGTTGGTGCGCGGACGGAGGGAAGTTTGAAGCCGATTCGACCGCCCAGCGAATTGGACACTTGGTTCGTGATCATTTGGACCGTTTGGCAGCAAGTGCTGATGGCTGGTCTATCCTTTATCGAGACCGAATTGATGGGAGGCTCTGGGAACTCACCTATCCGCAATCGGAGATGCACGGAGGTGGTCCTCCTCGGCTAGAGACCATCGACCCAGAGGTTGCTCGGTTCCGTTTCGACTTTCCCGCTGAATCCACCAGCCGAGACAATAGAGTCGGCGAACAAGACGAGACACAGCAACCGCCACTAGCCGCTCAGTCGTCAACATCACCCGTAACATGAACCTCCATCCGCGTCTCAACGCTCGCCCCCGCTAGTGGCGGTGCGTGCTCTTGACGTTCGACAATAATGAAGATTCTAGCGACAGTCAGCTTTCTTGTGTTCGCGTCGGGATCATCCGATGCAGCTACTGTCGTGGCAGAACACATCCTACCATCTACGTCAACAAGTTGGTTCAATGCTGGAGCAGGAATGGGCACCGATGGCATAGTTTACGACAATCGTCAGGCGCAGATATTTACTACAACATCTTCAGGATACCTCAGTTCGATTTCCTTTAATTCATATCGGATCAACCCGACGAACGCCGATCTTCGCGTTTCAGTGACAAGCATAATTGGTGGCCAGCCAAGAACTGTCCTTGAATCAATTATTGTCACGTCAACCACCATATCCAGCCAGTCGCTTTCATCCGCATTCCTACTTGGAGGTAATTTTTCAAACACAATTACAGCGACTGGGAATCTATTGCTTCAAGCCAATACCCAATACGCGATAGTATTTTCGACCAGCAGTATCGAAGCCAATTACCGACTTTACGGTGATTATTCGGCCTACAGCGGCGGTTCAAATTCATCATTTCAAAATTCTGGCCCCTACAAGACAAGTGGAGGTAATTTGCTTTTTCGAGTATCTGCCACCCCAATTCCAGAGCCCGGATCTCTGACGACGTGCATTTTGTCAGCTATATTTTTGATAACGAGACGAAGAAGAAGTCGAACAAGCCGAGACACAGCAACCCCTATCAGCAGCCCTGTTTTCATGCTTTTCCGTAGTTCCAACCTCAACCCCGTGATCGACGTGCGACCCCGCTGATAGAGTTGCGTGCTCTTTGACGTGCGCCGAGCTAAGCAAGGCGCTTCTTATCAGGTGAAAGACCTGTTGTTTCAAAACCTAGCCAGTGGAAACCACCGGGTGTTGCAGTTGTGTCAGCTAACCCGATAAACAGTCGCGGAAGAAACCGCGTGAACAACAAGAAGCCTGAGGCCGCCTTGGAGGCCGAAGGACGGGGAAACGGCACGATTGAAGCGTACACAGACTGCCCGGCGCAGTGCGCCATCTGAATGCGAAGCCACCCCGCAGGTCCCGCAGGGACAAAATCACATAGGCCACAGGGCGTCTCGCAAGCGCCTGAAGGTTATTACAGCCCCGTAAGAGTGACATGTGGAAGGAGATTCATTAACGTTATGGAGAATACCCCGGGGGGGATAGCCAGCCCGCAGGGCTGCCCCGGAGGGGTGAGCGCCGGGAGGCGGCGCGAAGCAATCCAGCACCTAAAGACGCGTCATTGGCAAGTGTCCAAGGTTCCACCGGGGTCGATCAAGACCGTGGCATGTGTGAAGAGAAGCGAAAGAATGACCGTCCTGCGGAGGGCGGCACCTTGAACTCGGGACGCCGGATGACCGTCGATGCCCATGAGACGCCAGAGCGACGCCGGAACGAATGTGTTACCATTCATCCGCCGGATAAAGAACGACGGTCGCAGACCGCCGCTACATTGCGGTCATTGACCCACGTTCCGCAGCATCCACTCGGCGATGTCGGCGTAGATGGGGTAGGCGGTGATGAGCGCGTTGTCGTGATCGGCGGCGGGATTTCGATCCACTTCTTCGGCGTCGATGCAGGCAGAGAGTCATATAGACATTTGCCACGGGCGATGGCGGAGACGTGGTCAGTGGTGCCGTGGGCGATCAAGGTGGGGATGCGGATCGATGCCGCGTGCTTGGCGGGTTGGATGTCTGCGAGGTGGATGCCGGATTTCCAATGATAGACGAGGTCGGTGCTTCTCGCCCAGAGCGGGCCGAGCGTGGTGCCGATGTGGCGGGAAGCCTGGCCTTCGATCACTTTCGGAAATGAATCGAAGCTGCTGATGATTGCCAGCGCCTTCCACGGGGCGTCTGGTAGATCGGCGGCGTGGACGGAGACCGAGCCGCCCATCGACATGCCGAGCAATCCGGCGGGTCGGGGATCGAAGTGGAAATATTTCGCGGATTCATCGAGAACCCGCGCGGGCAGGCCTGCCTCGCGGACGCCGTAGGTGGCGATGGTGGCGGGATGATCGCCATGAGCGGGCATGTCGGGAATGACGCAGCGGAAACCGGAGGCGCAAAGTCGCTCGGCAATGGGCAGGTAGTCTTCCTTCCGGCCTTTGCGGCCATGAACGAGGACGAGCGTGCCGATGATCTGGGCGGCGGGTTTCAGCACGAGACCGCGTGCGGTGAGTTGCTGGCGGATCTTGGTTCCGCGGTCGCCGAGATTTCGGGACGGATCGGGCGTGCAGACAAGGCAGGGTGTGCCGTCGCTGGCGGTGAATTTTTCGATTTGGAGCCCGTGGGTCGCCGGGTTTGAGAGGAATTCGCGGTGAAAGTCCTGAAGGCCCCGCCGTGTCGGACTGGCGATTTCCGAGCCTGCCCAGAGGATGAGGCCCGCAACGGCGAGGAGGATGAGGAGAACGATGGAAATGAGAATGGGTCGCCAGCGCCTGCGGATGGGATTCATGAACCTGTTTCTCACAGGTGATGCGGCAGGGATGCAATCCGGAAGCGCGGGTTCACGGGAATTTCACAGAGCACGCGAGCGAAAGGCAAAGCTTCAAGGAGCGGCGGACTCCGATCCGCCCTGCCCATGGGCGGACAATGGAAAGCGATTCTCTCCGGTCATTGGCTTTTCATGGGCTTCGGCGAATCGGAGTTCGCCGCTCCTTGAGGTGCGGCGCGGCGGACGATACCGGCTGATGGATTAATGAAAAAAGCGGAGCCTGCTGGTGCAGGCTCCGCTTGGGAAGATTCAGGCGGGATGAATCCCGCGCTCCCGGTTAGTCGAGGATCTGGGCGAGCACGTAGGGGAGGATGCCGCCGGCGCGGTAGTAGTCCTTTTCCACCGGGGTATCGATGCGGACGACGACGGGGACGTCGAAGCTTTCTCCGTCGGCGGGATGCACCTTGAGGGTGGCCTGCTGCATGGGCTTGAGGTCGTTGTCGATGCCGACCAGATCGAAGGTGGCGTCGCCGAGGCCTTTGACTTTGTCGTAGTCCTCCTTGTTGACGAAGTTGCAGGGAAGCACGCCCATGCCGACGAGGTTGGAGCGGTGGATGCGCTCGAAGGACTTGGTGATGACCGCCTTGACGCCGAGCAGGTTGGTGCCTTTGGCGGCCCAGTCGCGGCTGGAGCCCATGCCGTAGTCCTCGCCGCCGATGATGATGGTGGGGACGCACTCTTCCTGATAGACGGCGGCGGCGTCGTAGATGGCGAGGGTGGGGATGTCGCCATTGACGACGGCCGGTCCGGAGACGGTGCCGTTCTGGAGTTCGTGGCTCTCGGCCATGAGGCGTTCCTTGGCCGGGGCGGCGGACGGGTAGTATTTGGTCACGCCGCCTTCGATGCCGGGGACCATGAGGTTCTTGATCCGGACGTTGGCGAAGGTGCCGCGGGTCATGATGCGGTCATTGCCACGGCGTGAGCCGTAGGAGTTGAAATCGGCGAATGTGACGCCTTTTTCCACCAGGTGGCGGCCGGCGGGGCTGTCCATCTTGATGGCTCCGGCAGGGGAGATGTGGTCGGTGGTGACGGAGTCGCCGAAGATGCCGAGCGGGCGGGCGCCGTGGATTTCCACGATGTCGCGCGGGGCGGGGGTGAAGCCGTCGAAGAAGGGCGGCTCCTGGATGTAGGTGGATTCGCGGTCCCACTCGTAAACGTTGCCGGTGGAGGATTTGATTTCGTTCCACTTCGGGTTCTGGTCGGAGAAGCCGGTGTAGAGGCGTTGGAAAACGTCGGGGCGGAGCGAGGCGTTCATCGCGTCGGTGATTTCCTGGCTGGTGGGCCAGATGTCGGCGAGGAAGACGGGCTCGCCTTCCGGGGTTTTTCCTAACGGCTCGGTGGTGAGGTCGATATCGACGGTGCCGGCGAGGGCGAAGGCGACGACGAGCGGCGGCGACATGAGGAAGTTCGCCTTGATGGACTGGTGGACGCGGGCCTCGAAGTTCCGGTTTCCTGATAGGACTGAGGCGGCGACGATGTCCTCGGATTTCACGACGTCCTCGATGCCCGTGTCGAGCGGGCCGGAGTTGCCGATGCAGGTGGTGCAGCCGTAGCCGACGGTCTGGAATCCGAGAGTGTCGAGTTCGGCCTGGAGGCCGGTTTTGTTGAGGTAGTCGGTGACGACGCGGGAGCCGGGTCCGAGCGAGGTTTTGACGGACGGGTTGATGGTGAGGCCGAGGGCGTTTGCCTTTTTCGCTAACAAACCGGCGGCGAGCATGACGCTCGGGTTCGAGGTGTTGGTGCAGCTGGTGATGGCGGCGATGAGCACGGAGCCGTGGCCGATCTTGTCCTTCACGCCGCCCTTGCTGTCGACGGTGACGATGGCGGATTTGGTTTCGGATTTGGCGAAGCCGCCATCGGCGATGGGAGCGGCGAGGAGTTCGCCCCATTTGACCTTGAGGTTGTCGAGGTCGATGCGGTCTTGCGGGCGCTTGGGGCCGGCGACGCCGGGTTTCACGGTGGAGAGGTCGAGATCGACGACTT
>JBFZFJ010000423.1:0-3834 GCA_041306405.1 Verrucomicrobiales bacterium
GAGAACCCGCCGACCGAAGTCGATGGCTCCGCCGTCCTGCGCGTCCGGGATTTCGCCAAGCAGGATCTCTTCGACCAGGAGGGCGACCTGCTGCCGAAGGAGAAAATGCTCTTCGTCGATCTCGAAGACGGCCGCTCCTTCGCCGTCCGCCCGTCCGGCACCGAGCCGAAGATCAAGTTCTACCTGTTCGGGAAAAAAGCGCCCGGCGGCGATCTGGCCGCCGCCAAGGAAGCCGTGAAATCCGGCCTCGCCAGCCTCTGGAGCTGGATCGAAGCCGATGCCGCGAAGCGTTGATTGCCACAAGCGCGGACTGGCTGCTTTCCGGCATCGCCCGGAAACGGAAAATGGAATTTCGGAACGGCCAAGGAAGGTCCCCGTCCTTTTTCTCGAGGATGTATCCCTCGTGTAGGCTCGTTACGCCGGGAGGTTGCCCTCCGGAT
Organism: Verrucomicrobiales bacterium; assembly: GCA_041306405.1. GTDB lineage: Bacteria > Verrucomicrobiota > Verrucomicrobiia > Verrucomicrobiales > Akkermansiaceae > Luteolibacter. Next base: position 441 of record JBFZFJ010000423.1, read on the forward strand.
CGGATTCCTGCTTTCGGATTCCTGCTTTCCATCCCGCGGTTTTTGTGGAATGGAATGCCTGCGGCAATTTCATCCGGGTTGCTGATTCCTTTGAAACCCATTTGCTTCTCCGGCTCCAGACTGATCCATGAAACGAAATTTCCGGCCTGTCATCACCTTCGGGATTGTCGCGTTCTGCGGCCTTCTCGGGTGGTGGGCGTTCTGGCAGGTCGGGGAAGCCCAGGCGCTCCGCCAGTCGGAGCGACCGCTTCGGGAAGTTTCCGCGGCTGCCAGGTCGAAGGCTTTTCGGCCCGGGAAACACCTCGTCCGCGACGCGTTCCGGGATGGCACGACCGTGGAGATTTTCGCCAGCAGCGAGCCGGGTGAGGTGATCCTGCGTTTTCCCTCGGAGGAAACTTACGGCGACTTTCTGTTCGCGCTCGAGGGCGGCGGCAAGACCCGCCTGATAGGACGGCTGGATCCGCTCAAAGCCGTCCGCCTCGGCTACGACGAGTGGTCGGATCTCTCCGACCTGCTGGCCGGGGAAAACATCATCGCCTACGATTCGCTGCCCTCCGTGCCCGCCCCGACTCCGGTTGGCGGCGGCTATCAGGACGGGCTCGTCGGATTCGGCGACGGACTGCTGCCGTGGCTCGGGATCACCTCCGACAATTCCCAGTGGGGAGCCGGGGTGAGAATCGCGGTTCTCGACACCGGCGTCGTCCCGCATCCCGCGCTGCCGGGGCTGGTGAAATCCATCGCAATCAAACCTTTCCCGCGGGACTTGAGCAAAACCCGCGGCCACGGCACGGCGGTCGCCTCGCTGATCGCGGGCAACGACGCGTCCGCGCCCGGAGTCGCCCCCGCGGCGGAAATCATTTCCATCCGGATCGCCGACGAGTCCGGAAAAGCCGACTCCTTCGCGCTCGCCGCCGGCATCCTCGCCGCCATCGACGCCGGCGCGCAGATCATCAACATCTCGATGGGCACCACCGAGAACAACCCGCTCATCGAGGATGCCGTGCTCTACGCCCACGAGCGGCAGGTCCTGATCGTCGCGGCATCGGGTAATTCCGAGCAGGCCGACGCCTCCTATCCGGCGGCCTATCCGAGCGTAATCAGCGTCGGCGCCGTGGACGCGCGCGGCGAGCACCTCGAGTTTTCCAACTACGGAACCTATCTCTCCGTCACCGCGCCCGGCCACGCGCTCAACGTGGCTTGGCCGGGAAACCGCTATGCCCGGATCAGCGGAACCTCGGCCAGCGCGCCCATCGTCGCCGGGGCCATCGCCGCGACCATGTCCAGCGGCGATGGTGTCACGATGAGCGCCAGTCAGGCTGCGGAAATCGTCATGAACCACTCGAACGAGGCCGGCATTCCGGGGCCGGATTCCGAATACGGCGTCGGCATCATCGACATGGGCCGCGTCATGAGCCGCGGCATTCCGGGAATCGTGGATGCCGCCATCACCAACCAGCGGATTCTGAAATCCGACGATCCGGCCGGCAACGATGAAATCCAAGTCACCGTGCAAAACCGCGGCACCACGATGCTCGTCAACACGCTCGTTGAAATCACCACGCCCGTAGGCAGCCGGCGATTCAACGCGACGACCCTCGCGCCCGGAGCCGTGCAAACCTTTTCCATGCCCGTCCGGCTCGGCGGCCTGCCGAAGAACGAGGCGGTCCAAGTCAGCTCCACCCTGGATTTCGGAGCGATGGCGCAGGACATCACCCCGTATAACAACCGCCGGAGCGACACGCTCTACCGGCGGTGAGCTGTGAGTCTTCGTATGTAGTCCAGCCCTTCAGGGCGTCTTCATGCGGCGCGAAGACGCCCTGAAGGGCTGGACTACGTGCGAAGAGAAGCCTCAATAATACGGCTTCAGCATCCAGTAACAGACCGGGCCGGTGACGGCGACGTAGAGCCACAGCGGGAACACCCAGCGGGCGAGCTTGCGGTGCGCGGCGAAGCGGTTGGTCCAGCCGGCGATGAAGGTGAAGAGGATGAACGGCAGGCTCACCGCCGCGGAGACGATGTGGGTGATGAGCAGGAGGAAATAGACCGTGCGCATCGCGCCCGTGCCGCCGTAGCGCGTCGGGTCGTTGGTCATGTGATAGGCGACGTAGGAAAGCAGGAACAACACCGAGAGAAACATGGCGAAGACCATGGTCGCGCGGTGCATCCGGACATTGCCGAGCTTGATGAAGATCACGGAGACAAGCAGCACCACGGCGGCGACGGCGTTGATCCCCGCGTGGATCGGCGGCAGGAAGGCGGTGGACCAGCCTTCCGGCAGCGGCAGCTTGACCTTCTGCATCACCACCACGAGCAGCAGCACGGCGGCGGATAGGAGCCACGCGGCGAGGCCGAGTTTCTTCGAGAGCTCTTCCTGCGGCGGGCGGGTGAGCCATTGCTTGCGTTCGTCGCTCATCAGATGCCGGGTGTTTCGTTTTTCTCAAGCTCCGCGCGGATGCGGCCGAACAGCTCGTCCTTGAGCTTCTGGTAGAGATTCGGGTCGAGCTTCTTGCCTTCCTCCGAGCGGGCGTCGGCGAGCGGCCATTTGCCGATGACCTTGAAATCGCGGTCCACCAGGATGAAGCCGAGGTCGTGGGCGTATTTGCCGTTCGCCTCGATGTCGAGCGGGTCGGTGCGCTCGCGGATGCCGAAGAACTTGAGTTCCTTTTCGAGATACTCGTGGGTGGTCTTGGCGTCTCCGGCGTTGAGGAACCACCAGTTTTTCGTCTCGGCGCTGAGCGCTTTCGCATAGTCGGCGAGCTTCTCCTGCTTGTCGTTTTCCGGGTCCACGGAGATGCAGGTCATGTGGAAATCCGGATGCTTGCCGAACTCGTCGTAGAGTTTCCGCAGCTCCTCGCCGTTGCGGACGGCGCAGTGCGGGCAGATCGCGAAGAACTCGGCGGCGATCCAGACCTTGCCGCGCAGGTCGGAGAGCTTGACCGGCTGGTTGTCCTGGTTGACGGCGGCCAGATCCTTGCCGATTTCAAACCACTGCGGCGCGGTGTCCTTGCCGGAGTTGACGACGACAGGGGCCTGATAGGGCGTGTTCAGCCCCGGCCGCAGCCACATGGCGAGGCTGATGATGCCCACGGAGACGGCGGCGACACCAGTGTAGAAGAGGGCGATGGTGGTGTTCTTTTTCATCAGTTTTTGAAGGGTTCCGCGAGCAGCTTGTCGATGGTGGTGTTGAGCAGGACTTCGAGTTCCCCGGCGTTGGTGTTCGCGGTGCCGGTCTTGGCTCCCTTCGCGTCCCACGCGGCGGCTTGCTCGAAATCAAAGGTGGCGATGAACGGCGGGCCGCCCTGTTTCTGTGGCACCACGGCGCGGCGGATGTGGCCGTTCTTGTCGATCAGGACGATGGCCGCGTCGTAGTCCCACTTGCCGGTCTTCTCGTTCG
>JBFZFJ010000424.1:0-5912 GCA_041306405.1 Verrucomicrobiales bacterium
GTCCTAGCCCAGCCCGCCCGCAATGTCCAAGCGCGTAGTTTCCGAAGCCCTGCCGTGTCGTCATTTAGTTGGAAAGGACCAACAACGAGCCCTTCGGTCTCCGCAATGGCCGCTTCGGCACTCGCCACGCCTATTTCACGCCTATTTCGGCATTCCCACGTCACTCCGCCTTCATCTTGGCTCGCGGCGACCGGTGATCGCCGCTACGCTCCGCCCCACGCCGTCGGACGCCGTCGGACGCCATCGAATTTTTCATCACCCGCTGGGAAAACTCCGGCGCCGCCGAGCGCGCCAACTACCAGATGTTCCTCTCCGAACTCTGCGACATCCTCGAAGTCCCCCGCCCCGATCCCACCTCGCCCGATCCCGCGAAAAACCTCTACGTCTTTGACCGCACCATCACCCGCGTGAATCCCGACGGCTCCTCCGTCACCAACTACATCGACCTCTACAAAGCCCGCCACTTCGTCAACGAAACCAAACAAGGCATCAGCGAAAGTGGCGGCGACCACCGGTCGCCCAGCCCGCCGGAGGCAATCCAACAACACCTCGCCGGCACCGAAACCTCCGATCATTCAGAATCCACCCTTCCCGAATCGGCCCGGATCATGCTTAAACGCCGCCGCACATGACCGACTCCAGCAGCAACCCCACCCGCGAGCAGCTCCGGCTCGAAGGATTCGACCTGATTGACGAGCGGTTGCAATACATGCTCGGGTGCTTGAAGGACGCGCTGGTCAGCACCGGCGAAACGGAACTCCTGCCATTTCTCCCGTGGTCGGGCCGCGAGCCGGAAATCGGCGCCGCGCCCGAGGGACTGCCGCAGCTTTACTCGATCGGCTTCCAGCTGCTCAACATGGTCGAGGAGCGGGTGGCCGCGGAAATCCGCCGCGAGCGGGAAAAAGCGCTCGGCGCGGAATCGATCCGCGGCTTGTGGCCGCAGGCGTTGCGGGACCTGCGCGCCATCGGCCTGACGCCGGAGCAGATCCTCGAAGTCCTGCGCGACGTGCAGGTCGAGCCGGTGCTGACCGCCCACCCGACGGAGGCCAAGCGCTCCAGCATCCGCGAGCGCCACCGCGCGCTCTATGATGAAATGGTGCGCAACGAGTTCCCGAAATACACCGAACGCGAACGCCGCCGCATCCGCGAGCGGGTCGTCACCACCTTGGAAACCCTCTGGCGCACCGCGGAAATCCACCTCGTCCGGCCCGACATCACCAGCGAGCTGCGCAACGCCACCCACTACCTGCGCGACCTTTTCCCGTCCGCCATCAACCGGCTCGACCTGCATTTCACCGAGGCCTGGCGCGACGCCGGACTGCCGCTCGAAATGCTGCGCTCGGCGGGCAACATCCCTCGGCTGAGCTTCGGCACCTGGATCGGCGGCGACCGCGACGGGCATCCGTTAGTCACGCCTGCGGTCACCGGGCAAACGCTCGAAACCCTGCGCCACTCCGCGTTCCGGCTGCTGCAGCGCGAGCTGTTGGAACTCGGCTCGCAGCTCACGCTTTCCCGCTACCTCACGCCGGTGCCGCCGGAACTCCAGGCGCGCATCGACCAACTGCTCGCCATGCTCCAGGGCAGCTCCGGCGTGGCGGAAATCCTCGACCGCCACCAGGAGGAGCCGTGGCGGCAAATGACGGCGCTGATGGCCTTGCGGCTACGCGAGCAAGTCCTGGGCAACCCCGGCTATCGGAATCCCGCCTGCCTCGCGGACGACTTGAATTTGCTCTCGCGCACGCTCGCCGCGGCCGGCTGTCACTTGCTAGAAGAAGCCGCGATCCGCCCGCTGCGGCACAAGCTGGAGATGTTCGGCTTCCACCTCGCGACGCTCGATGTCCGGCAGAACTCGGAATTCCACGACAAGGCGATCAGCCAGCTGCTAGTGGCCGCCAGCATCCCGGATGGCGAGAACTACGCCGCATGGCCCGAGCAGCAGCGATTGGAATTCCTCGACGCCGAGCTTAAATCGACGCGCCCGTTTCTCCACGACGACCTGCGCGTGGGCACCGAGGCGGACGACGTGCTCGACTGCTACCGGGTGCTCGTGCGCCATCGCCGCGAGTGGGGCACGCCCGGACTCGGCTCGCTCATCGTCTCGATGACGCGGCAGCTCTCGGACCTGCTCGGCGTCTATCTGCTCGCCCGCGAGGCCGGGCTGATGGAACTCACGCCGGACGGCTTGCTCTGCCCGCTGCAAGTCGTCCCGTTGTTCGAAACCATGGACGACCTCGACCGCTCGCCCGGCATTCTGGAGGCGTTTTTACAACATCCCCTCACCCGCCGCTCGCAGGCCGCCGGGATTTTCAGCGGCCAGCAGGTGATGCTCGGCTACTCGGATTCCAACAAGGACTGCGGCATCCTCGCCGCGCAGTTCGCGCTGCAGCGGGCGCAGACCGCGCTCACCCGCGTGGGCCGCGACCACGGCGTGCGGCTGTGCTTTTTCCACGGCCGCGGCGGCACGATTTCCCGCGGCGCCGGGCCGACGCATTGGTTCATGGCCGCGCTGCCCTCCGGCGCGATGAGCGGCGGCTTTCGGATGACCGAGCAGGGCGAGACGATCGCCCAGAAATACGCCAACCTCGCCAACGCCACCTACAATCTCGAACTCCTGCTCGCCGGCGCCGCCGTCACCACCGCCCGTCACCGCCACCTGCCGCCCGTGGAGGATCCCGGCGAGGCCTTCATGGCGCGGCTGGGAGAAACCAGCCAGGCCGCCTACCAGAACTTCCTCAAGGCGGACGGCTTCATCGAATTCTATCGTCAGGCGACGCCCATCGACGCGTTGGAAAACTCGCGCATCGGCTCCCGCCCCGCGCGGCGGACCGGCAAGAAGGGGTTTTCCATCAGCGACCTGCGGGCGATCCCGTGGGTGTTTTCCTGGACCCAGGCGCGCTACTATCTGCCCGGCTGGTTCGGCGTGGGATCGGCGCTGGAAACACTCAAGACCGAAGACCCGGCAGGCTTCGCCAGTTTCAAACAAGCCCTGCCCAAATCCACCTTCCTCAGCTACGTGCTCACCAACGTGGAAACCAACCTCGCCTCCGCGAACCTGGAATTGATGCGCGACTACGCGGGCCTGGTGGAGAACGTGGAAGTTCGGGACAAGTTCAACGCGCTGATCTTCGCGGAATTCGAGCGCACGCGGGTTCTTCTCGCCGAGCTCTTCGACGGCGAGATGAAAGACCGCCGCCCGCGGATGGCGAAGACCTTGGAAATCCGCGAGGCCCCGCTGCGGGTGCTCCACCAGCAACAAATCACCCTGCTCCGCGAGTGGCGCGGCCACCTCGCCGCCGAACGCACGACGGAAGCCGACTCGCTCCTGCCTCGGCTTTTGCTCTCGATCAACGCGATCGCCTCCGGCCTGCGGACGACCGGTTGATCGTCAAGGGCGATGCAATCCGCAATCTGTCCCAGATCTTCGAGAGCAGGCTCGGTCGCGATGGAGCCTGAGCGTCACATGCGCTCCGGCACGTCGATTCCGAGCAGGTTGAGCCCTTGTTTCAAGGTGCGGGAGGTCAGCTCGCAGAGCGCGAGGCGGCTGGAGCGGATCGGTTCCTCGGCCTTGAGCACCGGGCAGGCTTCGAAATACGAGTGGAACGCGCGGGCGAGTTCGAGCACGTAATTCGCCAACAGGTTCGGCCGGAAATCTTCGAGAATGGTCGGTAAAACCTCGCCGAAGCGGACCAGCAGGCGGGCGAGGTGGATTTCCGCGTCCTCGTTGAGATGGATCTCCGCGGCGGTGGCGTCGAACGCCGCGTCGAGCTTGCGGAAAATCGAGCGGATGCGGACGTGCGAGTATTGCAGATAGGGCGCGGTGTCGCCTTGCAGGGCGAGCATCCGGTCCCACGAGAACACGTAGTCGGTCAGGCGGCCCTGCGAGAGTTCGGCGAATTTCACCGCGCCGATGCCGACGGTTTCCGCGATCCGCGCGGCTTCCTCGCCTTGCAGGTCCGGGTTCTTTTCGGCGATCGCCTTGGCGGCGCGCTCGACGGCTTCTTCGAGCACTTCGATGAGCCCGACGTTGTCGCCGGAGCGGGTTTTCATCAGCTTGCGGTCGTCGCCCAGGATCGAGCCGAAGGCGATGTGTTTGAAATCCCCGGTCTTGCCCCAGCGCGCGGCGGCGTCGAAAAGCTGGCGGAAATGCAGCTGCTGCGGCACGCCCACGACATACCAGACGTGGTCGGCCTGCCACTCGTCGATGCGGAACTGGATCGTCGCGAGATCGGTCGTGGCGTAGAGAAACCCGCCGTCAGCCTTGCGGATGATCGCGGGATTGTCGGTCCAGCCTTCCTCCTTGTGGACCTTGAACGGGTCTTCCTCCAACGGCTTGCTGCCGTCGGAGAAAATGCAGACCGCGCCGTTGCTCTCGCGGGCGATGCCTTTTTCCAGGAACTCCTCGACCAGTCCGGGCAGGCGGTCGTTGTAGTAACTCTCTCCCAGCCAGTAGTCGAATTTCACGTCGAGCCGGTCGTAGATTTTCTGGAGGCCGTTCTTGGAAACCTCGATGCATTTCTGCCAGATCGCGAGGTTTTCCGGGTCGCCGGCCTGGAGTTTGACGAGCTCCGCCTTGCACTCCTCGAGCACCGCCGGGTCTTCCTTGGTGGCGGCGTTGACTTTCCGATAGACGCGGACCAGCTCCGCGATCGGATCGGCGGCGAGCGCGGCCTCGTCGAGGAAGTGGTTCCAGCCGTAAATGATCATGCCGAACTGGGTGCCCCAGTCGCCGATGTGGTTGTCCGCGATGACCTTGAACCCGAGAAACCGCGCGATGCGTGCCAGCGAGTCGCCGATGATCGTCGAGCGGATGTGGCCGACGTGCATTGGCTTGGCGACGTTGGGCGCGGAGAAATCCACGACCACGGTTTTGCCCGCGCCGGTGGCGGGCACGCCGAGGCGCGGATCGCGGATCAGCGCCGCCGTGCGCGCCGCGTAGGCCGCGGGCAGGATGCGGAAATTGATGAAGCCGGGACCCGCGATGTCGGCGGTGGCGAGACCGGAGAGCTCGAGGTGGTCGATGATTTCCTGGGCCAGCGCGCGGGGATTGGTCTTGCGCTGTTTGGCGAGCACCATGGCCGCGTTCGACTGATAGTCGCCGAAGCGGAGGTCGGCGGCGGCGGTCACGGCGGCGGTGGCCGGTTCGCCGAGGGTGGCGGTCAGCGCGGCGGCAAGGCGGGATTCGAGTTCCTGAAGAAGCGTCATAAAAAAGGCGGGGATGTCCGGCTCGGTCAAGCGCCCACGCGGGCAGGCCTGGAGTCGAAAATGGAGAGGATTTCCTCAAGCTCCACGGCCGCTCCCAACTGGCGGAGGATCTCGCGGTTGGTGAACATTTTCGCGATCGCAGAGAGCGTCTGCAGGTGCAGGTGGTATTCCTTGCGCGGGACGACGAAGAGGATGATGAAATGCACCGGCGCGTTGTCGAGAGCCTCGAAATCGATGCCCGCCACGGACCGGCCGAAGACGGCGATCACTTTTTCCAAATGGTCGGAAAACGCGTGCGGGATCGCCACGCCCGAGCCGATGCCGGTGCTGACCGACTCCTCGCGGGCCTTGAACGCTTCGAGGATTTCCTCGTGTTGGGAAACCGGAAGCTGCTCGGTCGTGACGAGATGGCCGACCAGCTCGACGATTGACGGCCAGTGCTCCACAGCCTTCATATCAAGGATGATGTGGTCCGCATTGAGCAACTTCGCTAACTTCATAAAATGAAAATCAGAAACCGCAATCCCTGCGGTGGAGGCGAGTGGGTACCGTTCCGATTTCGCCATTGCAAGCGGATTTCCTCGTCGGGACCCAGGGTCCCTACATTAGGGAGAGGAGTTGTTCAAGATAGTCGGAGTCGTGGGTGGCTCGGAGTTCGCGTTTGGGCAGGCTCTTGCGTTTCTTGCCTTCGAAGGGCATGCGGTTGTGGG
>JBFZFJ010000425.1:0-8562 GCA_041306405.1 Verrucomicrobiales bacterium
AGGGGTTGGCCGAGGCTGTCGGCGATACGTTCGGCAAGGGCTCGGTGAGCGGTTCCACTGATGATTTTCATGAGAAAAATGAGCGATAAACGGGCAGGCGGGCGGATTGTTGACAGTGGAGGGACCGTCGGCAATACTTTGCTCGGAAATCGTCCAACCCCATTGTTCCCTGATGTCATCCAGCTCACCCGAGGCGATCGCCGCCCCCCCGACATCCTGCCCTCAAGGCGCGGGGAAACTGGTTGCATGGGCCTCGGTGTTGTTGTCGGTGGCGCTGGTGGTCTGGTTTTACGGGTTTGAAACCCGCTATGATTCCGGCCGCGGGCAGTCGGCTTTCCGCTGGATTTACAGCGCGTGGAACGGCGAGACCGACTACGAGCACGGGCTGTTGTTTCCCTTCGTGATCGCGGGCCTGGTTTTCTATCGGCTCAAGGACCTCAGGGCGGCGGCCGGCAGGGAGAGCGGCTGGGAGAGCGGCTGGGAGAGCGGCTGGGGGCTGCTGGCGGTGCTGGTGGGGGTGTTGTTCTATGTGGCCGCCTACCGCACGCTCCAGCCGCGGATCGCGATGGCGGGGCTGCCGTTCATCGTCTGGGGCGGCGCGTGGTATTTGTGGGGCTGGCGGGTGGCGAAGCTGCTGACGTTCCCGCTGTTCTTTTTCTGGCTGGCCATCCCGCTGCCGGGTTTCCAACAGGCGACCACCCACCTGCAGTTGCTCGCCACTTCGATGGCCCATCACGGCTCGGGCCTGTTCGGGGTGGAGACCTATGTGGAGGGCACCAAGGTGCTGCCGCTCAAGGGCGATTGGAAGCCGTTGGACATCGCCGCGGGATGCAGCGGCATCCGCTCGCTGATGGCCTTGCTGATGATTTCCGCGGCGTGGGCCTACATCGCGAAAATGGCGTTTTGGAAGAAAGCGCTGCTGTTTCTATCGGCGTTTCCGCTGGCGATTCTCGGCAACGCGCTGCGGGTGACCTCCATCTTCGTGATCGGCGAGTATGGCAATGCGGAGTGGGCGCGCACCACCTGGCATGATTGGTCGGGGCTGCTGCTGTTCTATCCGTTTTCGCTGATGCTGCTGCTGGCCATCCACTCGCTGCTCGAGGGCGGCCTGCCGTGGAGGAAGCACAAGCAGCGCCAGCTCCGCCGGGTGGTCGTCACTCGCAGCGACGAATCCAAACCCTTTGTGCCCGAATCATGAAAATCAAATCCTGGCTTCTGCCCTTGTTTCTGGGCGGTTCATTCAGCGCGATCTATTTCCTGCCCAAGGTGGGCGCGGTCGCCCCGTCCGCGGTGAGGATGGAATTGCCTACCACTTCCGGAAGCTGGACGCTGGAAGGCCAGTCGCCCAGCGAGGCGGAGATCGGCACGCTCAAAAGCGACACCCAGTTCTCCAAGGCGATCTGCCTCGCAGCCCGCCCCGGCGAGGTCAACGCGGACGGCTATCTCGTGCCGGACCGGGTCGATCTCTCGATCGTTCTCTCGGGCGCGGACATCAACAACTCGATCCACCGCCCGGAGCGCTGCATGCCCGCGCAGGGGCACAACATCACTTCCTCCGGCGACCGGATTCTCAAGCTCCCTAACGGCCGCCAGTTCGCCACCAAGCGGCTGGTGTCGATCCAGTCGCAACGGATCAAGTCCAACGAGGACCGCGAGGAGTATGCGAAATTCAACTGTCTGACTTATTACTTTTTCGTCGGTCACGACCATGTGACCAACGACCACTTGGCCCGGACCTTCATCGACATGAAGGACCGCCTGGTGCGCGGCATGGACCAGCGCTGGGCCTACACCTCGGTTTCCATGTGGTATGGCAAGGTGCCGTGGATTGAAAACGAGGTTACCGAGGCCGAGGCGGACACCAAGCTGCAGAAGTTTCTCGCGGATTTCGCCGAGAAGCAGATCGATTGGAACCAAGTGACCCGCTGAGCCGAGGGTTCAGTTTGGCAACTTCGCCGGCTCGATTTTCGCGCCCTTGAGAAACGCAATCGTCCGGTCGAGGTAGGCGAGGTAATCGGCGCGCTGGCTGGGAGTGACGCCCTGGGGGAGCTCAGGGGTCCGGCCGATGTGGTTTTTCGCCTCGATGAAATGCGCGAGCGCCTCCGCGGGCCGGCGGGCGTTCCAGGCCGTGGTCGCCATTTTCCCATGGAGGACCCCGGCGCGGTAGTGGGCGCGGACGCCGATGATCAGCGTGGCGGCGAAATCATAGGCCGCCATGGCTCCCTGATAGTCGCCGTTGGCCTCACGCGCCGCGCCGAGGCTTTCGTGGATCGAGACTCTCGACTCCCTCATGTCCGCGATGACCCAGTGCATCTGCTCGACGGCCTCCTCGATCTGTTGGGCGGCGATCTCCATGGACGTGAGGGCGGGGGAGGGGTCCTGCGGATCGAACTGGCGGATGCTTTTGCGCAGGAGGTGGTTGGCGAGGGAGAAGTGGCCGCGGAACCCGGGCTCCATCCCGCCCTGCAGCTGGATCGCCCGGTTGTAGGCGTCCTCCGCCTCGGCATCCCGGTGCAGCTGGCTGAGCAGATTGGCGCGGTTGACCACGGGGCTCGGGTCATACGGGTGCAGGAGCTCGGCGGCTTCGAAATCGCGGATCGCCTGTTCGGCGGCGGCTCGGGTTTTCGGCCCCGCGCCCGCGGCCGCGGCTTCCTGGAACACAAACGCCCTGTCCTGATAGAATGTGGGTTGTGGCCACAGCGCGATGGCTTCCGTGAGGGCCCCGACGCGGGCCTCGTTCGACGTCGCCGCCACTTTGCTCAAATAGCTCGGCCACAGGATTCGGGTGACCCGGGTGCCCTTCCATCCCGTCGGAAGGAGGAGGGCCGCGCAGGCGAGTGCCGCCAGGGAAAGCAGGATTTGCGATCCGACGCGCTTGGGAGTCGTGGCCGGAGTGGCTGGCGCGCGGGAGAGTTGTCCGAGGCAGATTCCCAACAGGAGGATTCCCGGCAGCAGGTGGAACACGAAGCTGAAACAGGATTGGACGAACATTCCCGCCAGCGCCGCGAGACCTCCGAGACGCCAAGCGTCTCCCGCACCGGCTTCCCGCGAAGGCCCGGCAAACAGAATCCGGATCACCGCGACGATCGCCAGCGTGCCTAGCAGCCCGGTCAGTAGACCCGCGCCGATGATCCCGTAGTCGGTGGCGGACTGGAGCCACTCGTTGTGCACCTGCTCGGGGATGTGGGTGGCGATGTCGCCTTGGAGCGTCTTGTCCGCGAACCGGAAACTCTCCCAGCTGAAACTCCGGCTGCCGCCGCCCGCCAGCGGATGCAGGCCGATGCACGACAGCGCGACTCCCAGGAAATAGAGCCGACAGTTGTTATCCCACATCCCGTCGATCCCGCTCCCGGCGCGCCTGAGCTCTTGGGAATCCTCCCAGCCGGTGAGGAGAAATCCTCCGATCGCCACGCCGATGATCGGAATCGCGATCAACGCCGGCGCGAACCACCGCGCTTTTTGGCGCTGGGCGATCGCCAGCGCGGCAGCCGCGAAAACCCCGCCGCCGACCGCCGCCCCCAGAATGCCGCCGCGCGACCGGGTGAAATACACCGCCGCCAAGCCGGCGATCGCGATCAAGCCCCACAGGATCCGGGTCGGCAAACCCTGCCGCCCGAACAACGCGGCACCCGCCACCAGCAACGACGAGGCGATCAGGTAATTGGCGGCCTCGTTGTATTGCGCGTAAAACCCCGAGGGAAATGCCGCGGCGCGCGAGCGGAACACCGGGGTGAAATCCGGATCGGCCACCTGCATCCCGATCACCACCACGTTCGCCAGCAACAGCAGGGCGACGCCCCACAGCAGGATCCGTTCGGCCGGCGGGTTGCCCTCGATCGCCCGGATGCTGATGAAGCTGCCGACGGCCCCGGCCAGCAATAACAGGTCCGCCTCCCCCAGTTCCGCCACCGGCGAAATCCACGCCCGCCACGCAAACCAAGCCGCCGTGACCGTCCCCAGGGCGACCAGTCCGAAGTCCGCGGTGAGGCGGCATTTCCGCCAGAACACCGGCAGCGCCGCCGTGACCGCAAAGCCCAACGCCAGCATCGCCGGACCCCAGGTCCAGGGCCGCGTCTGCGGGCCGATGACCACCGCGAGAACCAACGCGGCGACGAGAAAGATGGCGGTGACGGCGGGCACGTGGGGAATAAATGCTGAAATGCTGAAAAACTGAAACGCTGAAATTCAGGGGGCTTGAGGACAGGAAACCGCCCTTCACTCATTCCACCGCGAAACCCTCGAGGGAGGCGGCTTTGGCTAGGCGAAGGTCCGCGGTGAGGAATCGGTTGCCGGCGGTGCGTTCCTTGAATGCCACCAGGGCCGCGGCCAGTTGCATGGCGTCGGCGGCCCGCAGCGGATGCACCCTGAGCAGTCGGATCGCCCGCTCTCTGACCCATGACGTCGGCTGCACTTCCAGCCAGGAGCGAGTGAGCACGGACAATCGGGTCCGGGCCATCGCCGCTTGCTCGGGACCGATGGAGGTTTCCCGCTCGCGCCGGCAGATTGCGGATTCGAGTTCGGTCCAGGTTCCGTACCAGACGAGAATTTCGGCATCCTCGTGAAGTTGCGCCTCCCTCGGGCGGGAAGCGGTTTCCTCCACCAGCAGGGGCGCGATCGCCGAGGAATCCCAAAATCTCATCGATCCTCCTCCTGCCGGTCGTCGAGGATTGCCGCGGCCAATCCGCCTCGGCAGAGTCCCGGCGGCATCGCGAGGAAGGCTTGCACGTCCAGCGGGTTCTTGCGTGGTGCCGCGATTCCCTCGGCAACCAAGCCGGCGGTCTCGCTGGACAAGCTGCCGGGCGCGATCCGTTCCAAGGTCGCCACCGGAGATTTCCGATCCGTCACCACCACCAGTTCGCCGGAGCGCACGAGTTCCAAATGCGCGGAAAGTCCGTTTTTGAGCTCGGAAATACTGGCGATTTTCATGATGGCTATTTTAGCCTGATTGATCTGGCTGTCAAATTTTCAAATCTTCCTCACGCCGCACCCTTGCCGAACAACACTGCCGGGATGGTCCGCGCGAGGATTTTGAAATCCAGCCACAGCGACCAGTTGTCGATATATTCGAGGTCCATCGCCACCCATTCCTCGAAGCTGGTGATGGTGTTGCGGCCGCCGGCCTGCCACTCGCAGGTGATGCCGGGTTTCACGCTCAACCTGCGGCGGTGGGAAAGCTCGCAAAACGCCTCCACTTCATAGAGCGGCAGTGGCCGCGGGCCCACCAGGCTCATTTCGCCGGTGACCACGTTGAGAAGCTGGGGCAGCTCGTCGATGCTGAATTTCCGGAGAAACGCCCCGAACGCGAAAATCCGCGGGTCGTTGTGGAGCTTGAAAACCGGCCCATCCATGTGGTTGCCGTGGTCTTCCTTGATCCGGTCGAGCATGGTTTCGGCGTTGGTCACCATCGTCCGGAACTTCCACATCCGGAACGGCTGGCCATACCGGCCGGCCCGCATCTGGGAGAAAAACACCGGCGCGCCCGGGCTTCTCAAAGTGATGCCGACCGCCGCGAAAAGCCACAGCGGCAGGGTGATCAGGATGATCGCCGACGCGGCGACCCGGTCGAAAATCTCCTTGCACAGAAGCTCCCACGACAGCTCGGGCGTCGAGCGCAACACCATCATCGGCTTGTTGCCGATCACGTCGAAAACCGGCCGCGCGATCTGCGCGCGGATGAACGAGGCCGCGATCCATGCCTCCACCCCTTGCAGCTCGCAGGCTTCCACCGCGCGGGCGACTTTCTCGAACTCGGTGTTCTTCGGCGCGAAAACGACCCGGCTCACGGACTGCTCCTTCAGCAGGCTGAAGAGCTCGTGCACCTCGCGCGTGCCCAGGTCGAAGTGGTCCACCACCTTCCAGCCGGAGACGATTTCCGGGTCGAGCTCCGCCAGCAGTTCCGTCATTTCCCCGCCCGAGCCGGCCACCACGATCCGCTCCTTGGTGGCGTCCGTTTCAGTCTGGCGCTTCAACCACGCGGAGGTGACCCGGTCCCGCACCAGGAGAATGCAAAACACGAAAACCAAGCCGAGTCCGAGCACCAGTCGCCGCGTGTCCGCTTGTTTCGCGAAGACCGCGAAGATTCCCAGAATGAGCACGATCACCACGATCGAGCGGATCAGCTGCCACATGGCCGCGCTGGTGTTCTTGTGCCTGAGACGCTCGTAAAACCCGAACCGTTCCAGGACCAGCGGGGTGAACGGCACCGCGATGTAGAGCACCCAGTTCATGCTGTTCCACAGCGCCTCCTCCTCGGTTCCCATCCCGAGCCAGCCCCGGACCTCGCCCCCGAGCCAGAAGGACAGCCATACTAACAAGGCATCCGTCAGCTGGAGCGCCTGGAGGGTGAATGAGTCTTTGCGGCTGATAGCCATGGGTTTGGGTTTGTCAAACGGGCGATGAAAACCGGGGATGCCGGTGCCGGAACAATCCCTAAAAATACACCCTCTGCAATCGTAGATTCTTAAATAGTGCCGATTGGGTCACCGTCCGCCCCTTCAGACCGGCGGCAGGAATTTAGTTGGAAACCCGGCCTTGAAGTGTTTTCTGGCGCGGGAAATGCGCCGCCTCACCTTACTCGGAACTTTCGTCCTCCTCTTGGGGGCGCTTTATGGTTTCTGGCAACACCGTTTTGAGCGTGCGCCTGGGTATCCCACCGTGCGGCTTTCCGATCTCCGCGCGATCGCCAGTCCGGCTCCCGGCGTCGAGTGGCTGGGTCCGGAGACCCGACCCCGGCTGCGGTTGCGGGTGGATCAGGCTCACTCCAAGGTCGTCGCGCGCGTGGAAGTGCCGGGGATCAACGCGGTGAGTTTCCTCCATGTCCGCTTCCAAGTTTCCCCCACCAAGCTCTTGCCGGGCCAGGAAATCTGGGAGGACGGCCGCTGCCTGATCGAGTGGCACTCGCAAGGCGGCGGCGTGGCTTGGGAAAACAATCCGTTTTGCTCCGCCAGACACAGTGAAGCCAGCGGCATCGTTGAAATGGTCCTGAGGCCCGATCACCCGCCAGCCATCCCGGCCCTGCGCCTCGAAAACCTCGGAATCTCGGGCGATCTCGAACTCTCGATGTTCGAGGCCACTGTCCTGCGGGAGAGATGGATCTGGAAAACCGGCCGCTGGTTCCTGCTGGCGGGCTGGCTTGCCTGGGCGGTCGCCTGGATCGGGCCGCGCGGCAATTCCGGGCGGATCCGGCTGCTGCTGGCCGCCGCGATCTGGCTTGTCATGGGGCTCTATTTCGTCGTTCCCGGCCCATGGAAAGACGTCAGGTTTTTTGGAAAGGCGTTTCAAATCGGCCCGGAAACCGCAGCCGTCGCGGATCATTCACTATCAGCAGCAAGGCCGGACAGGCCGACGGTGGATCTTTCATCCGCCAATCCCGCGGCCTTGGAATCCGTCGGTAAAATTCCGGATCAAGGGGATTTCACCCTGCGCCTGAAGAACTATGCGGCAAACGCCCGGCCCTTGCTCCACATCCTCCTGCTCTTCGCCCCGGCCCTGGCGATGGCCTGTCTGGTCGGCCGCAAACCGGCGCGCTCGCTCGCCGTCATTCTCGCCCTCGCCATCGAGGCCGCGCAACTGGCATTCGGCTACGGTTTTGACCGGGTGGATGTGTTTGATCTCGCCAGCGACGCCGTCGGCATCGGGCTCGCGCTGATCGTCCACTCGTCTCTCAAACGGAAATTTCCGCAATGGGTCGCCAGCTGATCTAATCGCGCCCAGCCGGTCAGTTCCCGCCCATCTTCCCCAGAGTTCCGCTCCACCCGTCCCGGATCGCCCGCCGCAACAGCGGGATGCGTTGCGGGCCGTCGAGAGTGACCGCCGCCAGCGAGTAGGCGATCGCCATTTTGACGGCTGCCAGGTCGCCCGCCTGCCGGCGTTTCAGCCAGACCATGTTGCGGACCTTGTAATAAAGTTTCCAGTCCGCCAGCCCCCGCTCGAAGAAGAAGCTTTTTCCAAAAAACCGCCAATGGACCACGTCATCCGGCCCCGGATGATCCATCACCGCGCCGCAGACGGCCTCCTGTTGGAAACCCGCCTGTTCGATCCGCCAAGGGTATTCCTCGTCCTCGCCGCGGATGAATAAATCGCCCCTCACCGGCCCCACCGCGTCGCGGACCTCGCGCGGAACCAAGGCACCCGTCCATGAAATCCTGCTGCGCAACCGCGGGCCGTCGGGCAGCTCCCGCTCGCTCCAAACCAGGTGCCAGCCGCCGCGGCCGTCCTCGATTTGCAGGGGCCAGGTGAATTTCCCGGTCCGCGGATCCACCTGCAACGCGTGCCGCACGATGTCAGGATTCCACCGCCCCTCAAGCATCGCCGCCAGCGCCGCCGCGCGCGGCCACGAGTCGTCGTCCAGAATCCAAACCGCGTCGGCGCCTTCCGCGAACGCCTGGTCCATCGCCTCCTCCACGCCGCCGGCGTTGCCCCGGTTCTCCGGCATCCGCCGCACCACCAGCTTGAATGGCAGATCCGCCAGGTTTTCCAACACCTCCACCGTGTCATCCGTCGAGCAGTTGTCCGCCACCACCACCAGCTCCGGCGGCCGCGTCTGCCGCGCCAGGGCCAGCA
>JBFZFJ010000426.1:0-12721 GCA_041306405.1 Verrucomicrobiales bacterium
TCCCTACAGCTCCCTCACTCCTCATGCCGCGCGGCGTGGGTCAATTCGCCGCCCTTACATCCCTTGCCCTTGTGACTCTCGCAGGCACGCTGCACGCGCAGGATTTCGAGGGGAAAAACATTTCCGAAGTGGCGATCCGCTATCAGGGAGCAAAGACGGTGGACGAGGCCCGCTTGCGGAACCTCATGGCGTCCAAGACCGGCACGCCCTACCGCTCCGAGAATCTCGATAACGACATCAAGTCGCTCTACGAGTCCGGCCTGGTGGACGACGTGCGTTTCCTCGCGGAGCCCGTGGGCGACAGCGTGAGGTTGATCGCCGAGGTGACGACTCGTCCGGCGCTTGGCGGCGTGGGATTCGTGGGGAACTCGATTTTCACGGATCAGAAGCTGGCCAAGGAGTCGAAAATCAAAGCCGGCGGCGCGCTCAGCGACGAGCAGATCCTCGAGGCGCGGCGCAACATCGAGAAATACTATCAAGGCTACGGCTACCCCGACGTGACGGTCACCCACCGCACGCAAGCGACCGGCCAGGCGGGATTGTCCGACCTGATTTTCGTCATCGACGAGGGCCAGAAGAACGAGGTTCGCAAAATCATTTTCGAGGGAAACAACGCGTTCACCGACCTGGAACTCCGCAAGGAGATGAAGGTGAAGGAAAAGGGCTGGTTCTCGTGGCTGACCAAGTCCGGCCGTTTCGAGTCGAACGAGTTGGATTCCGATCTCGACAAGGTTCTCGATTATTACCGCAACAAGGGCTATCTCCGCGCCAGCTGCCCCGGCATCAACCGCGTCCCCGTGGGCGACGGCAGCGTGGACCTGGTGATCCCGATCAACGAGGGAGAGCGCTACACGGTCGCGGGCGTCGGCTTCGGCAAGATGACCGTTTTCAAGCCCGAGGAGCTCTATCCGTCGCTGACTCTGGTCGGTGATTCCGCCTACTCGTCCAAGAAGATGCGCGAGGACATGACCATGATCCGCAGTTTCTACGGCTCGCGCGGTTACGCCGATGTCCTGGTGACTCCTGACATCCGTGACGCCGGCCCTAACCGGGTGAATATCGTTTACCGCATCACCGAGGGATCGCGCTTCAAGGTGGGCCGCGTGAACATCGCGGGCAACACCAAGACCAAGGACAAGGTGATCCGCCGGGAAATCCCGCTTCAGCCGGGTGACATGTTCAACACCGTCGAACTCGAAACGACCAAGGCCCGTCTCACCAACCTGCAATATTTCAGCGACGTCCAAACCACCGGCTCGCCGGGCGGTTCCGGATATCGCGACGTGAACGTGCTCGTCGAGGAAAAGGCGACCGGCTCGGTGGGCGTGGGTGCGGGCTTCAGCTCCATCGACAGCATCGTCGGCTTCGTCACGCTGGAGCAGACCAACTTCGACTTGTTCAATCCATGGAATTTCACCGGCGGCGGTCAGCGCTTCGGGATGAATCTCCGCGCGGGTGCCGAGCGCTCCGAATTCAGCGTCTCGCTGGTGGAGCCGTGGTTCATGGACCAGCAACTGGCTTTGGGCGGCGAGCTTTTCTTCAAGGAATCGTCTTACTTCAGCGACTACTACGACCAGTCCAACATGGGTGCCGCGATTTCCCTCAGAAAGCCTCTCGGCGCGAAGAGCTCGATCAAGGGCGAGTATCGCTTGGAGCAGGTTGACATCGACTCGGAAGTGGATTCGAGCGACATATATCCGGACGGACCCTATGGAACGAGCGGCGCCAACTCGGAGCTTTCCGAGGAAAATATCGGCGGAGACTACCTGCGCAGCGCCCTGGCGGTGAACTATCTCTTTGATAGCCGCGACAGCGGAATCCAGCCTCGCAGCGGTCACAAGATTGACCTTGGCCTCACTTATGCCGGTTTGGGCGGTGATGTGGATACCTTCACGCTTTCCGCGCAAGGCCAGAAGCACTGGAACCTGAAGTGGGACACGATCCTTTCGCTCAGCGGGGAGCTCGCCTTCGTGGATGCCATCGATGGCGAGGTTCCGATCTTCGAGCGGATGTTCCTTGGCGGTGGCCGGACGCTGCGCGGATTCGAGTTCCGCGACGTCGGACCGCGTGACACGGGCTACACCGACGAGGTTTACGGCGGCAATTCGCTGGGTTACCTCACGGTCGAATACACGATTCCGATCATCGAAAACATCCGCGCCGCGGTGTTCTCCGACACGGGCTTCGTGAATGCCGACAGCTGGGATCCGAGCCCGAGCGATATCTATAGCGACGTGGGCTTCGGCATCCGCTTGAAGCTGCCGATTAGTCCGCTGCCGCTGGCACTCGACTACGCGATTCCGATTTCCTCTCCGGATGACGAGGCGGACAAGGGCGGCCAGTTCAACTTCTCGCTCAGCTCGCAGTTCTAACGTGGCGGCGGTTTCCAACCGCCATGCCTGTTCTATCAAGCGGGGCCTTCCCACGAAGGCCTCGCTTTTTCGCGCCAGTGCGGCAGTGCCACGTTTCCCATCTGGACAATCCCCCTCAGCCGGGCTAGAGACATTCATGATTTCCCCTGCGATGATCACTGGCGAAACCTCATGGACACGGATGAGCGAAGGAATCGAAAAGGTCAAAGACCGTCTCCGGCGTGCCACCGCGCTGCTTGAAGCTGCCGGGATTCCTTACGCCGTCATCGGTGGCAACGCCGTGGCCGCCTGGGTATCCCGCGTTGACGATTCCGTGGTCCGCAATACCCGCGATGTCGATCTGCTGGTGCGCCGCGAGGATATGGATGCCATCGTCACGGCGATGGCCAAGGGCGGTTTCATCCATCGGTCGGTTTCCATCCTCGGTGGAAAGGGCCGGATCGAGATGTTTCTCGATGGCCCCGGAGCCAAGGCACGCGATGGCGTTCACCTGATTTTTTCCGGGGAGAAGGTGAACCCGGAATCACTCGAACCTTCTCCCGATGTGGCGGAAATTGATGCTTCCCACTCGGATTTCCGCCTCCTCGATCTGGATGCGCTGGTCACGATGAAGCTCACTTCCAATCGCCGTAAAGATCAGGTTCATCTCTTGGACATGATGGAAATCGGGATGCTGGATGAGAGCTGGTTAGAGCGGGTTCCTGTTTCGCTGCGAGACCGGCTGCAGGCCCTTCTGGATGATCCGGAGGGTTAGGCCTGGCGGTTGGAAACCGCCGCCACGGCATCGGCGATGCGCAGGCCGTCCATCGCCGCGCTGACGATGCCGCCCGCGTAGCCCGCGCCCTCGCCGCATGGGTAGAGGCCGTGGACCTCGGGATGCTCGAGCGTGTCGTCCCGGCGGGGAATCCGGACGGGGGAGCTGGTGCGGGTTTCAAATCCTAGCAGCAGCGCCTCGCTGGAGACGTAGCCATGGATCTGCCGGCCGAACAGGCGGAGTCCCTCGCGCATCCGGCTGGTGATCCACTGCGGCAGCAAGTCGTGCAGCGGGGCGGATTTGGTGCCGGGGAAATAACTGGTGTCCGGCAGGCTGGCGGAGATTCTGCCATCGAGGAAATCGGTGACGCGCTGGCCCGGCGCGACCTGGCCGCCGCCGCCGGCCTGCTTGGCGGTGCGCTCGAGTTCCTTTTGGAAAACCAATCCGGCGAGCACGCCGTGTTCCCTGACGAGTTTCTGCAAGTCCTCGGGCTCGACTGTGGAGACCATGCCGGAGTTGGCAAAGGGCGAGTCGCGGCGCGAGAGGCTCATGCCGTTGACGACCACCTCGTCATTCTCGGTGGAGGCCGGGACGATCCAGCCGCCGGGGCACATGCAGAACGAATGCACGCCGCGGTCGCGGATCTTCGTCGCCAACCGGTAGCGCGCGGCGGGCAGCAGCCGCGGCCGCTCCTGGCCGAAGTCGAGATGATACTGCGTGCGGTCGATGAACGGCTGCGGGTGCTCGATCCGGAATCCCACGGCGAAGGGCTTCGGTTCCAGCAGGATCTTCTTGGCGGCTAGAAGTCGATAGATGTCGCGCGCCGAGTGGCCGGTCGCGAGGATCACCGAGTCCGCCAGGATTTCCTCGCCGGACGCGGTGAGCACGCCGCGGATGTGATTTCCGCTGAGCAGGAAATCGGTGACCTTGGTTTGGAAGCGGACCTCGCCGCCGGCGGCGAGGATCGAGTTGCGGATCGCCTTGACGACGTTGGGCAGCAGGTTCGAGCCGATGTGCGGGTGGGCGTCGGTGAGGATTTCCTCCGGCGCGCCGTGGGCGACGAGGACTTCGTAAACCTTGGCGACCGGGCCGCGCTTGGTGGCGCGGGTGTAGAGCTTGCCATCGGAGAAAGTGCCGGCGCCGCCCTCGCCGAAGCAGTAGTTGGACTCCTCGATGACCCGCCCTTCGCGGAGCAGGGGAGCGAGGTCGAAGCGGCGGGCGCTCGCGTCTTTGCCGCGTTCCAACAGGATCGGCTTGAGTCCGTTTTCGAGGCAGCGCAGCGCGGCGAACATCCCCGCCGGGCCGCAGCCGACGATGATGACCGGTCGGGCGTTAGGCGGGAGGGCCGGCACCGCCCATTGCGGCGTCTCGTCCGGGGGCAGGGGGGCGTCGAGCGCCACATCCAGCCGCAGTTGCACCTTGACGGCACGTTGGCGGGCGTCGATCGAATGCTTGCGGAGTTTGATCCCGCCGATGCGCGCGACCGGAACGCCGAGCTTGATCGCCGCGGCCTGGCGACGGGCGGCATCGTCCTCGGATTTCTCCAGGGGCAGGACGATATCGACGGTTTCTATCAAAGGTTCCACGGTGATTTTGTTGGAGAAGAACAGGCAGGAATGCCTGTGTCACATTCAGCCACGGATGGCGCGCTTCTGGCCCGCGTCATCGACGCTGACGAAGGTCACCCGGGTCGAGAAGATGGGCATCGATCCGGCTTTTTCGTCGATGACTCTCACCGCGTAGGTGGTGCTGGTGTTGCCCTCGCGTTCGCGGTCGCAGGAAATTCTCAGGATCGTGCCGTCGCGCACGCTGTGGTGAAATTCCACGGTGTCCATCGCCACGGTGACGAACTGGCAGTGCGGATAGTCGAGGCTCGCGGCGATCCACGACGCCTCGTCGATCCACGCGAGCATGCGGCCGCCGAAGAGGAATCCGTAGTGATTCAGGTCGCCGGGAAGGACAAGTCGGTGCGTTTCCATGGTCTCACCAGCGGCGGCGTTTGCTCTCCTTGTAAATGGCGGCGTCGAGCGAGTAGCCGCCGGCGCCTGCTAGAATGATCGCGATCACCGGGATCAGATACATCAGCGCCAGTTCCTTGGATGCTCCGGGGCCGCCGGAGAACCACGGGTCCGCCACGTGCGCGCCAAAAGCGGCGACCACCATCGCGAAGCCGAACACGAACGCGGCGGGGCGCGTCATCAAGCCGAGCACCAGCAGTGCGGAAGCCACGGCTTCCGCGCCGATCGTCATCGCGAGGCTGACCTGCGGCGCCATCAGGCTGAGCGGAAACACTTCGGGTTGATAGAACCCCTTCTTGAGAATCGCCTGGAAGTTCTGGATTTTCGGAATGCCGTGTCCGATCAGCATCATCAGTCCCACCATCACGCGGAGTGCGAGAAACCCGAGCGAAGTGGTCGCGTCGCGGGTGCCGCAGTCAAAGAGGAATTTTTTCATGAGGCCGATGGGGGTGCTTGTTTTGCGGAAATGGTGATCCGTTTGAGCCGGTCATCGCCTTGGGGCGAGTGGGAGACGATCAGCGGATCGTCGGCGAGGATATGGTGAACCAGGCGCCGGTAGTAGGCATTGAGCGGGCGGATCTGGAACGGCTTGCCGGTGGCTTTCACCCGCTCGGCG
Organism: Verrucomicrobiales bacterium; assembly: GCA_041306405.1. Lineage (GTDB taxonomy): Bacteria > Verrucomicrobiota > Verrucomicrobiia > Verrucomicrobiales > Akkermansiaceae > Luteolibacter. The sequence goes on from JBFZFJ010000426.1 coordinate 5,761, forward strand.
ATGCCTTTGATTTCCCCGGCCAGGTGGTCTTCCTGGATGGACCGGAAATGCTCGCAGTCCACCTTGATGCGCTCCGCCTTGGGCGCATGCCGGCGGACGATTCGGTTGACGAGGTATTGGAGGTCGTCGAGGCGGTCGCCGTCCTTGCCGATGATCGCCTCGCTGTCACCCGAGAGAATTTGCAGGCAGGGTCCGTCATGGGTTTCCTGGAGCTCGATTGTCGCTGTGAAGCCGAGGTGCCCGAGCATCGTGTCGAGCACCTTGGTTGCTGATTCCACCGTGGTCATGGCGGGAGATTAATCACATCCCCGGCCGGGTCAACCACCCCGGGCTTGTTTATGCTCGAAATGCCCGCCTATTTCCGCCGCGCAGTCTGCCAGCCTTTGTTTTTCCGCAGCCGTGAACTCGTAAGGCGCGAATTTCCCGATCCCGAGCGTGCCGATGACCTTGCCGGAGGATTTCGAAAAAACCGGCACGGCGAGCGAGCCGGACACGCCGGTCTTGCGCGCGTCGGGCTTGGCGACTCCGCCGAGGTCCTGCTGGAGGTTGCAGAGCTCGACCGGCTCCGCGCGCTCGGCGGCGGCTCCGGCGATGCCCTTGCCGAAGGGAATCGTCGAGATTTTGTCCATCAGGCTCTCCGGGACGCCGGTCTGGCAGACGAGCGTCAGGAATTTCCCATCAGCTGCGGCTTGGTGGATGGTTCCGGTTTGGCAGCCGAAGTCGGCTAAAATGGAATCCAGGATTGCCTGCCAGTCGGGATGGTTCGTCATGGCCTTTGAACTATCACGGCTGGGCGGCTTCGTCATCATCCAATTGGGTGGAGAATTACGCTTGGCAGCGCCCCTCATCTTGGCCAAAGCTCCCGCCGCATGATGAAGCCCAAAGCATTTGTCTTCGCGCTGGTATCCAGCGTGCTCGCTTTCCAATCAATCACCGCAATGGCCGCCGGAACTGAAATCAAAGAGGAGCATTATGGATCGATGCCCGACGGCCGAAAAGTGAGGGTCTTCACGCTCACCAACCCAAGCGGACTGCGGGCCAAGGTCACCGAATACGGAGCGATCCTGGTCTCGATGGAAACCCCCGACAAATCCGGGAAACCCGCGGATCTGACCCACGGTTATGATAGTTTGGAAGGCTGGTTGACCAACACATCCTATTTCGGCGCGACGGTGGGGCGTTTCGGAAACCGCATCAAGGACGGCAAGTTCAAGCTCGATGGTAAGGAATACAAACTCGCCACCAACAACGATCCCGGCGGCATCCCGTGCCACCTGCATGGCGGACTGAAGGGTTTCGACAAAGTGCTCTGGTCCGGAAAAATCACGGGTGAAAACGCAGTCGAGTTTTCCTACACCGCCAAAGACGGCGAGGAGGGCTATCCCGGCAACCTCGCGGTCAAAATCACTTACACTCTCACCGACGACAACGAGCTGAAGTGGCAGGCGCAGGCGACCACCGACGCGCCCACGATCCTCAACCTCGTCCATCATACCTATTGGAACCTCTCGGGCGATCCCGCCAAGTCGATCAACGACCACGTGCTGATGCTCGGCGCGGACGGCTATCTTCCCACTGACATCGGCCTCATCCCGACCGGGAAAATCGACCCCGTCGCGGGAACTCCCATGGATTTCACCAAGCCGACGACCATCGGCGACCGCATCGATGCCGACTTCGAAGCCCTGAAATTCGGTGGTGGTTACGACCATGCATGGGTGCTGAAAAAAGGCGGCGGAGTCCGCTTGGCCGCCCGTTTGAAAGACCCCAAGAGCGGGCGGGTGATGGAGGTCTTCACCGACCAGCCGGCCATCCAGTTCTACGGTGGGACTTTCCTCGATGGCAAAGCCATCGGCAAGGGCGGCGTCGCATACGCCCGCCGCACCGCGCTCTGCCTGGAGACCGAGGGGTTTCCCGACTCTCCCAACCAACCGTCGTTCCCATCCCCGGTCCTCCGCCCCGGCGAGACTTACCAGCACACGATGATTCACAGATTCTCCGCGGAATAGGAACTGCAAAACATTGCTTGATTCGTTTGCACCGCTGCTTCTGAATCCCGCCGCTCAGGGTAAGAACCCAACAAAAACCCCAACTAAAGAACACCATGCATGCTTGGACCCTCCTGTCGTTTTTCCTTTTCACCGCTGCCGCCGCGTTGCTCACGTGGATGATCACCCGCAAGGATGAAAGTAGCAGCTCCGAGGGGTTCTTTCTTGGCGGCCGCAGCCTCACTTTCCCGATCATCGCCGGCTCGCTGCTCCTGACTAACCTTTCCACCGAGCAAATGGTGGGGCTCAACGGCGCCGCGTTCAACGACGGCCTGAGCGTGATGGCCTGGGAGGTCATCGCCGTCATCGCGCTGGTCATCATGGCCATGTTCTTTCTGCCGAAGTTCCTGAAAACCGGCATCACCACGGTCCCGCAGTTTCTTGAACTCCGCTACGACCGCAAGACCCAGACCATCGCCAACCTGATCTTCCTCAGTGCTTACGCGCTGCTGCTCATTCCCATCATCCTCTACAGCGGCGCGGTGGGACTCTCGCAGATGCTCGATCTCAAGGGGCTCACCGGCATCACCGAGCCGGTTAGCATTTTCGGCAACGTGATGCAGCCAGACATGGTGATCCTCTGGGGGACCGCGATTCTCATCGGCATCATGGGTTCGCTTTACTCCCGCTTCGGCGGCCTGCGCACGCTGGCCGTGCTGGATACGATCAACGGCGTCGGCCTGCTGGTCGGCGGCTTCATGATCACCTGGTTCGCGCTCAACAAGGTGGGCGACGGCGCGGGGGCGGTCGCCGGTTGGAAGGTGCTCAACGCGGCGGATCCCGCCAGGCTCAGCTCCATCGGCAAGGCCGGTCAAAGCGTTCCGTTCTCCACGCTGTTCACCGGTGTGGCGCTCTTGAATCTCTTCTACTGGTGCACCAACCAGCAGATCATCCAGCGGACCTTCGGCGCGAGCAGCCTCGCGGAAGGGCAGAAGGGCGTGCTCCTCACCGGCGGTCTCAAGTTGCTGGGCCCTGTCTATCTGGTCATTCCCGGGATTGTCGCCTATCACCTTTATGCCAGCCAGGGCGTCCGCGCGGACCAGGCGTATGGCAAGCTGGTTTTCGACCTTCTGCCAGCCCCTCTGACCGGTTTCTTCGCCGCGGTCATGGTCGGCGCCATCCTCAGCTCGTTCAACGCCGCGCTGAACAGCACCTCGGCGCTGTTCAGCATTGGACTCTATCATCATGTGATCAATCCGAAGGGCAGCGAGGCCCAGATGGTCCGCGCGGCGAAAATCTTCGTGGTCGTCACCGCCATCGCCGCCATGATCATCGCGCCGCTGCTGGCCGGTCAGGAGAGTATTTTCAAATACCTCCAGAAAATGAACGGCATCTATTTCATCCCGATCTTCGCGGTAGTGGTGGTCGGCATGCTCAACCGCCGCATCCCGGCCGTGGCGGGCACCGTCGGCCTGGTGGTCGGAGTCGTGACCATCGCCCTCGGTTATTTCCTGCCAGACGGGATGAATCCCGTCACCGGGCTGGGCATCCACGAGTTCCATTTCCTCGGTCTCGTCTTCGCCTTGCTGGTCGTCATCATGCTCGTCATCGGTGCCGTGAAGCCGCGCTCCACTCCATGGGAACTGGTCAGCGGCAGCACCATCGACATGACTCCTTGGAAAAACGCCAAGTGGGCCAGCCTCGCCCTCGTCCTCGTTGTGCTCGGGATTTACATCGGCTTCGCCCGCTAAAACCGGGCGGCCCGCGGCATCAGGGAGGGTTTCGCTTTACCTCGCCGGGCATGCCCGTGCAGGTTTCCCGCGCTTATGAAAATCTCCCTCTACACCGGCGGCATGGTCCAGACCAACGGCTACCTCGTCGAAACTCCCGACGGCAATCTCCTCATCGACGCGCCGGAAGGAATCGCCGAGTGGATCACCCGCCGCGGCGTGCGGGTCGATGACGTGCTGCTCACCCACCAGCACTACGACCACGTCACCGACGCCGCCGCGCTCAAGGCGCTGGGCGCAAGGCTTCACGCCTACGCCGACTATTCCAAGGATCTGACCCTGGAATCCATGGCCCGCTCGTGGGGGCTGCCGATCGCGGTGACACCCTATCAAATCGACCGGCTTTTCGTCATGACCGAGCCGCTGCGGATCGCGGGGCTGGAAATCTCCCTCGCCCACGTTCCCGGGCACTCGACCGACAGCGTGACGTTCCATCTGCCGGATCACGGGGTTGTGTTCTCGGGCGACACCCTCTTCGCCGGTTCCATCGGCCGGACGGATCTTCCCGGCGGCAGCACGACGCGTTTGCTTGACGGCATCGCGCGCCACCTCATGAGCCTGCCCGCCGACACCCGCGTCCTGCCGGGGCACGGGCCGGGAACGACCATCGGCGAGGAAGCCATGGAAAATTCCTATCTCGATTGATTACAGCGCCGCGGCGATTTTCTCCAGTCCTTCGAGCATCCTCGCGCGCGGGCAGCCGAAGTTGAACCTGACCCAGCCGGGCCAGCCGAAGTAGGCTCCGTCGGATAGAAAGAGCCCGGCCTTTTTCTCGAAGTGCTGCGCGGGATTCTCTACGCCCATGCCGCGGGCGTCGATCCATGCGAGATAGGTGGCCTGGCCGGGACTCACCGACAAGCCGGGGCAGCGGGTGTTGATTAAATCGACGAGCAGGTCGCGGTTGGTTTTCAGATAGTCCATCAGCTCCAGACGCCACGGCTCGCCGTCGCGATAGGCGGCCTCGGCGGCGTAGTAGGAGAGCGCGTTGATTTCGCAAAGCGTGTGCCCCCGGGCGGCGGCGAACTTGCGGCGGATGCTGTCGTCCGGAATCACGGCGAAGGCGTAACCGAGGCCGGCGATGTTCCAGGTCTTGCTCGGGGAGAGCAGGGTGATCGTGCGCTTGGCGAGGTTTTCAGGGAGATTGAGCGCGGAGAAATGCGGGGTGGCGGTCTCGTCGAAGATCAGGTCGCAGTGGATCTCGTCGGAGACGAGCACGAGGTCGTGGGTCTCGCAGAAGGCGGCGAGTTTCGTGACTTCGGCGGCGGAGAAGACGCGGCCGAGCGGGTTCTGTGGATTGCAGAGGAGGAAGACCTTGGTGTCCGGGGTGACGGCGTTTGCCATGGATTCCCAATCGAAACTCCATCGACCATCGACCATCGCGTGGTCCACGGTGATCAGCGAGACATGCGCGTCGTGGTGGACGCCGATGAACGGCGGATAGACCGGGGTGCATGTCATCACCGCGTCGCCGGGTTGGCACAACGCCCGTGCGGCGAGGGAGAGCGCGGGGACCAGTCCGCCGAGGTGGATGACGTGCTCCAGCGGGACGGTCGCGCCGCGTCGCTCGCGCAGGTAGGTGATGACGGTCTCGTTCAGGCCGGCGTGAGGCTGGGCGTAGCCGAAGATGCCGTGGTCCACGCGCTGGTGCAGCGCATCGAGGATCACCGGGGAGGAGGCGAAGTCCATGTCCGCGACCCAGAACGGATCGAGCTCGGGGCGGCGGTCGTATTTGATGCAGCCGGTCCCGCGGCGCTGGATCAGGGAGTCGAAGTCGAAATGCATGGCGCGGCACTTGTGGCGGCGCGGCGGGAAAGTTTCAAGCGCGGATGAACCGCATGTAGCGGCGCTCTGTGAGCGTCGATGCCCAGGAAACGCGCGCAGCCTCTTCATTTGCGATCCCCTGACATCCCGGTAGCCGCGATCCAGCGCTTGAGCGGATCTGACCCGGCGTGTCCGGAAATCCTTTCCTTGGCAATTTGGGGAAACCGTGGTTTCTTCACTCCAGACAAAAAACCACCGGCCCTCGCGGACCGGTGGTTTCAGTTCCCAAGCCGTCGTTCTGATTTCTTACTCTGCCAGGAGCGAATCAGACGGCGGCTTCTCCATTCGCGGCGGGATCACCGGCACCCGCCTTCGGGCGTCGGATGAGGCCGGTTTTGCGTTCGCTGAACGGCACGTAGCCCATCGCGCGATACAGCGGGCTGTCCTCGCCGTGGGCCGGATGGCACTGCACGCCCTTCACGACGACGCGCAACAGCGCGGCCAGGGACTTCAGCTTGTCGTCGCGCGTTTTCACGGCGGCCGAGCGGGCTTGGTCCCTGATCTTCAAATCCTCGTTGGACTGTTGGAGCTCCGCAAGGGAGGCTTCCAGTTCAGCGAGGGGTTTTTCCGCAAACACGGCTTCCGGAGCTTGCTCCTTCCACACGAGACGGATGTCTTCGGCCTTTCTGCCAGGCCGACGGCGTTGGGTTGATGTACGGGCATTCGCCATGAGGGTAGATGTCGATACAGTAAAACCCGGACGGTGCTCCCTGATCCGCACTCGCGGTCGGGCCGTGCCGGGGGATTCGAAGCCGGAGATCTGCGTGGAGTCCTCCGCCTGGGAAAAGGGTAGGGGCTGCTCGCCGAGCCGTCCGCTGGATTCAAAAGATAGGGGTGGACCGCCGGGTCGTCCGTCGCATTCTCCATGGTGAAATGAAAAGTTCATGCGTCAGTTTTCCTCCGTGATGCCGAAGATCGTTTTCACCTGGTGGTAGCCCACCAGCGTGCGGTGCATGCGGTAGTCATTCGCCTCGCGTCTCAGGCGGCCGGCGATCACCGCCGGATGGACGCACAGCCGCTTGGCCGCGGCGCGGATTTCGGCGGCCAAGTGCAGGTGGCGCACCTGCTCGTCCCAGACCCGCGGTGGAATCAGCGTGTCCAGCGCGAAGCGGTCCGCCTCGGTCTCGACCACTCCGGTTTTCTTCCGGTCGATGTCCACATCCAGGATCGCCGGATTCTCGGTCGAGAGGTGGAACAGCACGTGGCCGATCTCGTGGAACAGGGTGAACCAGAAATTGTCCAGCCGGTCGTGCCGCAGGGTGAGCCCGATCACCGGCCGGTCGTCGGTGCCCAGCAGGGCGGCTCCGTCCAGATAGGTTTGATCCAGGTGCGGCTCGATGACCATGGTGATGCCTTTTTCCT
>JBFZFJ010000427.1:0-2571 GCA_041306405.1 Verrucomicrobiales bacterium
CTTTTCACGGCAAAGCATTTGTGCGGGACCATGCTGATTGGTGGGCAGCGGAGTCATCTGGAAACAAACATGTTCGTTTGTCAGTCCTGCTTCGACATGGCGGATTTTTGACACCCGCCGCCTGTCATGGCCCTATTGGACGAGTTCGGACGCACCATCAACTACAAGGCCGCCCGTGCCGCGAACGAAACGCGCCATCGTCCCTACGAGCCCATCGAGAAAAAGGACATCTCGCAGCTCGTCCCGTCCGTGGACCGCGTCAAACTCCTCAGTCACGCCCGCCGGATCTATCTCAATTTCGGACCGATTAAGAACGCGATCAACCAGCGGAGCATGTATTCCGTCGGCCGCGCATTCGTCCCTCAGTTCAAGGGCGGCGACTCCGAGTTCGGCAACGCCGCGACCGACTGGCTGACCAGTAATTTCTACGCCATCGGTGACACTCGCGGTGGGATGCACGACCTCAAGACCAACCTGTTCGGCTGGTCCTCCGCCATCGACACCGACGGCGAGATCTTCATCTTGCTCACAGAAACCAAGACCGGCTTCCCCCAATACCAGGGGATTCCGTCCCACCGCATCGGCAATCCCAACGGACTCCAGGACGGACCGCAGCGCGGCGGCACGTTGCAGGACGGCATCATCTACTACCCCTCCGGCGAGGCCAAGGAATACGCGTTTCTGGACAAGTTCGGCAAACTTTCAGAGTGGCTCCCGGCGTCGAACGTCATCCACCTCTACGATCCAGAGTGGCAGTATCAGGGGCGCGGCCTAACAGGTCTAACACACTGCATCAATGACTGCCGGGACATCATACAGTCTGTGGAGTGGGAGCGCCTGGCCATGATGCAGATGAGTTCGATTTCCCTCATCGAATACAACGAAAGCGGCGGCCCTGACCCTGACGACAACTTCGGTCAACTCGTCGGAAACGAGGCTGGCGACAAAGGCATGACCGTCGAGACGCTCGACGGCGGCACCGTCCGCTATTTCAAATCCAACAGCGGCGGCAAGATAGAGACGCTCGTCAACAACCGCCCCGGCAATCCGTTCATGGACTTCCATGACCGCTTGCTCAAGTCCGCGTATGCCGGCCTTAACTGGCCGTATGCGTTTTACAACGGCCACGGCGTCGGTGGAGGCACTGCCCAGCGCACTGAGATTGCCATGGCCCAACGCTCCATCGAGGACCGCCAGGACCTGCTTTTCTACGCCGCCAAGCGCATCGTTTCCTATGCCGTCGCCAAGGCCCAGAAGCGCGGCGACCTCCCGCAGTCTGCCGACTGGTGGCGGTGGGAATTCTCCTATCCGCCCAAGCTAACCATCGATGACGGCCGTGTCATGAAGGAGTTGGAATCGAGCTACAAGCTCGGCTTCAAGTCCGCCTCCGACATCACCGCTGCGATGGGCAAGGAATACAAGGATGTCATCCGCGAGAAAGCGGAGGAGGCCGCCACCCGCCAGATCATCGCAAAGGAAGTTGGCGACAAATACGGCATCGAGATCGAACCGCGAGAACTGCTGATGCTCACCCCCAACGAAATGGCGAAACCGGACGCACCGGACGCCCCTGAAAAACCACCCACCACCAAGACCGATGAAACTGATTGAGATCGAAAACCGCGCCGGCAAGCTCCGGCTGAATGACGGCGTCCACAAGGACTCCGCCGACAAACTGATTGAGGAACTTGATGCGCTCTACGGCCCTTCCGCAGTCGGCATCATGTCCATCAACAACGTGGTCTGCGCTGCCGACGACGCGCTCGAAAGCGTCGAGGTGGAAATTAACAGCCCAGGCGGCAGCGTCTTCGAGGGTCAGCGGATTTACAACGCACTGCGCGGCATCTCAGCCCGTGGCGTCGAGGTGACGACCACCGTCAACGGGCTCGCTGCCTCGATGGGCAGTGTTATCCTCATGGCCGGCGACAAGCGCCGGATGAATGCAGGCAGCCGGATCATGATCCACGAAGCCTCCACCATCGCCATGGGAGACGCCCGCGCCTTGCGGAAAACAGCCGATCTGCTGGAGGGAATCAGCTCGGAGATCGCCGGAATTTATGCCGACCGCACCGGCGGCGATTTGAAAGCAATCCGCAATCTCATGTTCGCGGAAACCTGGATGACAGCCGACGAGGCGAAGGCAAACGGCTTTGTCGATACCGTGATGAAGGACGGAAAAGCCAAGGCCGAATTTGACACCGAAGGAAAAGGCAATATGAGCATCCTCGCCAAACTCTTCCCGGGCAACGACCAAGTTGCACAACTCGAAGCCTCGCTTGCCGAAGTTGAAACCCTGAGCGCCAGCCTCGAATCCGCGCAAGCGAAGATCGTGGAACTGACCGGATTGTCCGAAGCGAACGCCGCTTATCTTTCCGACCTTGTAACGGCTCAGGCCAAGGCTAACGAACTGGAAATCAAGATCGGTGAATTTGAAGCCAAGGTCGCTGAATACGACCTCAAGCTTACTGCGGCCACCGCCGCCGCCGAAGTCACCGCCGACAAGGTCTCCATCAAAGCCGCCGAGCTGCTCGCCACCCAAGGCCACCCGGCCCCGGTGAATCTCATCGAGGA
>JBFZFJ010000428.1:0-3620 GCA_041306405.1 Verrucomicrobiales bacterium
CTATCAGGCTCGCGGCCTCGATTGGCTTTGGTTCTGCGCCAGCGCCGGCCTCGGCGCCTGCCTCGCCGACGACATGGGCCTCGGCAAAACCATTCAGGTCCTCGCCGCCCTGCTGCGCAAAAAACAGGAAATGCCCAATAGCCCGCCAAGCCTGTTAGTCGTTCCCGCCTCGCTCATCGGCAACTGGCAACGCGAGGCCGCCCAATTTGCTCCCACCCTGCGCCTCCACATCGCCCACCGCTCCGCCGGAGATACCGAGAAGCCCAGCCCCCGCACCCTCGCCGCGGCCGACCTCGTCATCACCACCTACGGCATGGTCGCCCGCCTCGATTGGCCCACCGCCACCCGCTGGGGCTGGGTCATCCTCGATGAAGCCCAGGCCATCAAAAACCACAGCTCCGCCCAAAGCAAAGCCGTCCGCAAACTCCAAGCCACCTCCCGCATCGCCCTAACCGGCACCCCGGTCGAGAACCACCTCGGCGATCTCTGGTCGCTCTTCGATTTCATCAACCCTGGGTTGTTAGGCAGTTCCGGCCAGTTCGCCACCTTCGTCAAACAAATCACCCGCGACAACTCCGCGCACTTCGCCCCGCTGCGCCGCCTCGTTTCCCCCTATATCCTGCGCCGCCTCAAAACCGACAAATCCATCATCTCGGACCTCCCGGAAAAAACCGAGATGAAAGTCTTCTGCGGCCTCACCCCAGCCCAGGCGAAACTCTATCAACAAAGCGCCGACACGCTCGCCAAAGACCTCGAAGCCAGCGACGGCATCCAGCGCCGCGGCCTCGTGCTCGCCTACCTCATGCGCTTCAAGCAAATCTGCAACCACCCCGACCAACTCACCAAATCCGGCAACTACGATCCGTCCAGTAGCGCCAAGTTCATCCGCCTCGCCACCCTCTGCGAGGAAATCGCCTCGCGCGGCGAAAAAGCCCTCGTTTTCACCCAGTTTCGAGAACTCACCGATCCCTTGGAGTCCTGCCTCGCCACCGTCTTCGGCCGCCGTGGCCTCGTCCTCCACGGCGGCACTCCCGTCAAGGAGCGCCAAAACATGGTCCAGAAATTCCAGCGCGCCGACGGCCCGCCCTTCTTCGTGCTTTCCCTCAAAGCCGGCGGCACCGGCCTCACCCTAACCGCCGCCACCCACGTCATCCACTTCGACCGCTGGTGGAATCCCGCCGTGGAAAATCAAGCCACCGACCGCGCCTTCCGCATCGGCCAGAAACGCAACGTGCTCGTTCACAAATTCATCACCTCCGGCACTCTCGAGGAAAAGATCGACGCCCTCATCACCGAAAAACAAGACACCGCCGACGCCATTCTAACCGGCGGAGCCGAAAAATCCCTCACCGAGATGAACAACTCCGAACTACTCGACTTCGTCCGCCTCAGCCTGTAGCGGCGATCACCGGTCGCCGTCAGGGCCGACGCATCAAAAAACACTGGACCCACCGCAAAGCCGCAGGGGCCGCAAAGGGTCACAGAGAAGACTCTCACAGAACCCGGGTGTGCAGAGCGGCTTGCCGCCCGCCTTGCAGACTCGCGCTTGCGGGTATTGGGCCACTTTGCGATTCCCTGGCGTCCTTTGCGACTCAGCGGTAAAAATTGGATGCGTCAGTCTTCCCCGGACTCCTTGACATCTGATGCGTTGCATTTAGCATCTGATGCATGAGAACGACCCTCGACCTTGAAAAGCCCGTGCTGGACGGACTCAGGAGACTCCAGAAGGAGGAGAAGCTGCCGCTCGGCAAAATCGCCTCGCGTCTGCTCGCCGAGGCCCTTGCCGGGAAGCCGTCTGCGCAACGCAAGCGTCCTTTCAAATGGGTGAGCGCCGAGATGGGGGCAAAGGTCGATCTCGCGGACAAGGACGCGCTTTATCGTGAACTGGACAGGACATGAGCTATTCTATCGACGCGAACATCCTCCTCTATGCGAGCGACCGAACCTCGCCCTACTATGGTCGGGCACGGGAGTTTCTCGCCTCGCGGACCGATGACGGCGACTTGCTCTGCATGACCTGGCCGTCCTTGATGGCCTATCTTCGCATCTCCACGCATCCCTCCATCTTCCACGCACCGCTCACGCCCTCGGACGCATGGGAAAACATCCGCACCCTTCTCGATCTCCCGCGCTGCCGTGTGATCAACGAGGAGGAGACCTTTCCGATGGACTATGCGGACGCGACCCAAGGCATCGTCGTCCGTGGAAACCTTGTGCCGGATGCCCACATCGCCACCATCCTCCGCCAACACGGGGTGAACCGCATCTACACGGCGGACACCGATTTCCTTAAATTCAGGTTTCTTGAAGTGATCAATCCGCTGGAATCCATGGGATGACGCACATCCCAATGGCCTCGCGCTAGCCACCGACTGCGCCTTCCGCATCGGCCAGAAACGCAACGTGCCCGTCCACAAATTCATCACCTCCGGCACACTCGAGGAAAAGATCGACGCCCTCATCACCGAAAAACAAGACACCGCCGACGCCATTCTAACCGGTGGAGCCGGAGGTGTGAGGTCGCCGCAGCGGAGGAAGGATTCGACGGGGTGAGTGGCGGCGGGGTGGAGCGGGCCGAGGGATTGGCGGTATTTGCCTTCGTAGTTGGAGCGATCATTCATACGGAGCGAGGATTTTCAGATAGCCGTCCTAAGCGTAGAGACGGCCGTATCTGCCTCCGGTGATTTCCCTGACCATCCCGATTTTTGCCAGTTTGGCAAGTGATGTGGCGGTCGTGGTCGGTGCAAGCTCCGTGGCCAAGGAAAGGGTGGCGATGGATGTGATCGGTTGCGCCCTCATTTGCTCATGGATGCGTCCGCACGAACGGGCAGGCGGCTGCGGAAAAATAGAGCGTGCGGGCCGCCGCGCCGGTAGGAAATTTCATCAACAGGAAAGTCGCAGCGGCGACGCTGCCAGCGATGAAGATGGAAGCCTTGGTATCGCTGACCTGAATGTAGTAGTTCAGCACGTCGTTCACCCCTTTGGCCATGCTCGTGAGCGATCCGTCGGAATCCGGAGGAAGTGCGCGCGGCACAAGATTCGCCCCCGTGGAAACCGGTGGGCGCCTGGAGGTGCGGAAGAAAAGGAGACTGGACATGGCAGGATGCGTGTCAGGTGGCCTGAAGTCAGGCACGGAGCATCCATGCCGCCTTTTCGTGATTCCGCATGAGTCCGATGTTAGGTTTCATGGTTCCTGGCCAAGGGCCTTCAGTTTGGTTTCGAGTTCGGCGATGCGCTGGCGCAAGGTAGCAGCGGCGTGCTCGACCTCCGCGGCGTTGTAGCGCGGGGTGATGAACTTCAGGCAGTTCCAGTCATAGCTGAGGATGTCGATGATGAAGACCCGCTCGACCTTCGCGCCGTGTCCGCCGGGCGGGACGACTTTCTCGACGAGCTCGGGATGTTCGCGGGCATCGAACACCTTGGCGTGACCGAGGATTTTCACCCGCTCGCGTTGCGGGTAGTCCATCATGAAAAGCGCGACGCGGTCCTGCTTCGAGAGGCTGCCGACGCTGATCATTTGGCGGTTCCCGCCGTAGTCGGCGAAGCCGATCTGTTGCGGTCCGAGCACGCGGACGAAGCCGTGCGGGCCGCCGCGATGCTGGACATACGGCCAATCGTTC
>JBFZFJ010000429.1:0-6309 GCA_041306405.1 Verrucomicrobiales bacterium
CCGCCACGTTACAAAGTGACAGACAAATAATCATTCTGGCTGCCGGGATTGGTGGATTGACTCTTGGTCCCGGAACAAATCATCTCAAACCATGAAGAATGCATCGGAGGTCATTGGGAAATTGGGAGAGCTGACAATTGCGCTCTCGGATGACCAGCCGCTGTTATGGCAGCTACTTTGAACAATTCATGGAGCTCATCAGGGACTGTGGCCACCCGAAGGCGCATGACCGTGTCCGTGCTGTGCTCGGGGAAAAGGCCCCGGGCCTCGTTCTGCGGATTCTCGGCAAGTCGGAAGGCTGGAGCGCGGAACGCCTCGGAACTCTTGCGGCGGATTGCGGCCTACTCGCGTCCACCCCGACGCCGGCTCAACTCAAGGCGGCGGAAAAGCTTTGCGAAGAGCCCGAGAACCTCGACGATCTCGCTGCCGCCATCCTCCACACGGGCGGCTGCCTCATCGAGTTCGATCTGGAAACCGACGAGGTCCCGCCGAATTACCCCGACCTGATCGAGGAACTCGCGGGAATTTCCGGTGGGCAAATCACACCGGAGGACATCAAGAGCGAAGTCCTGCCCGGCGACGACGGGGCCTGCCGAATTACCTTCCACTCCGGCGGCCGGTCCTACGACTTCAGGACGGAAGGGCTTGGAGACTGGATTGACGAGGTGACCGTCCTGGGTTCCGGGCGCGGCTCCGAAAGCGGTTCCGGTAGCGAGTTCACCTTGCACCCCCTCCGATCCCGGCTCCGCAGCCTCCTGGAAGCCCGGCCCGAAAAAGGGACATGGCATTATAGGGCGACATTGGACCCTGTCGCCTAACGTCTCAACGGTAGGCCCGCATGAGGATGCGGAGGTCTCGTCTGACGCGCGCTATTTCAGCTCCTGTCTGGCGGCGCTGCCGTTCAGGAAATGGCTGGTTTCCCAGAGAGAGTGGATAATCTTCAATCTCCCGCTTGCCAGCGGCGTTCATCCACTTACCCTTGCCCCAGAATCTCACATGAAAATCTGGCTCGACGGTAAATTGGTGGACGAATCTGAAGCGAAGGTGTCGGTCTTTGACCACGGCCTTCTCTACGGAGACGGTGTTTTTGAAGGCATTCGATTTTATAACGGACGCATCTTCCGCTTGGAGGAACACATCCGCCGGCTCTTCGATTCGGCGCGCGCGATCATCTTGGATCTGCCGTGGACGCAGGAGGAAGTCTGCAAGTTCACCTGCGACACGGTGGCCGCGAACGGTCTGACGGACGGCTACATCCGCCTCGTGGTCACCCGCGGGAAGGGCGGTCTCGGGCTGAATCCTTATCTTTGCCCCGCGCCGTCGATGTTCATCATCGCCTCGACAATCCAGCTCTATCCGGAGGAGACCTACATCGAGGGGCTCTCGATCATCACCTGCGCGACCCGTCGTCCGGCGCCCGGCGCCTTGATGCCGCAGGTGAAATCGCTCAACTATTTGAACAACATCATGGCGAAGGTCGAGGCGATCCAGGCGAACGCGCTCGAAGCCGTGATGCTCAACGAGCAAGGCTACGTGGCCGAGTGCACGGGGGATAATTTGTTCCTCCTGAAGAACGGCACGCTGCTCACGCCGCTGATTTGCGACGGCGCGCTCGACGGGATCACCCGCGCGGTCATCATCGAGATTGCGGAGTCGCTCGGCGTGCCCTTCAAGGAGTGCTCGCTGACGCGTTACGACATTTTCACGGCGGACGAGTGTTTTCTAACCGGCACCGCCGCGGAAGTGATTCCAGTGGTGGCGCTCGACCGCCGGACCATCGGCACCGGCAAGCCCGGACCGTTCACCGCTCTCTTTCACAAGGCGTTCCATGAGCTCGCAATGAGCACTGGCACTCCTTTTGCTTAATTGATAAGTTCCCGAAAACATGAAGTGTGATTTCTGCGATCAAAAGGCCACCGTCTTCCTCACGCAACTCGTCGAGGGGCAGATGAAGAAAGTGTGCCTTTGCGACCACTGCGCCAAGGAGCGCGGAGTCACCGACCCGACCGGATTTTCGCTGGCGGACCTGTTACTCGGCGGCCTGCCGGGCGGTCCGGGCACGGTCAGCGCCGGCACCTCGCAGGCCACACCGGGGAACGGCAAAAAGTGCGCCACCTGCGGATTTACGCTCGATGATTTGAAACGGGTCCGGCGTTTCGGCTGCAGCGATTGCTACGCCACCTTCAGCGAGGAAGTCGGGCAGATGGTCCGCGGCATGCACAAGGGCACCTCGCACATCGGGAAAGTGCCGGAAGGCTTGATGGCGATCCAGTTCCGCAACCAGCGGATCGAGGAGCTCCGCTCGCGTCTCGACCAGGCGATCACTTCCGAAAGCTACGAGGAAGCCGCCGGCATCCGCGACGAAATCCACAACCTCAGCGAAACCAAGCCATGATGCGTTTCAGCACTCTCATCAAACATCCCGCCGACTGGATGACAGGCGGGCAGGGGGAGCATGGCGCCGTGCTGACTTCCCGGATCCGCCTCGCGCGGAACCTGCGCCGCCATCCGTTCCCCGGTTGGGCGAAGCGTGACCAACGCGCCGCGGCCCTCGATCTGATGCGCCCGGCGGTGGAGGCGCTGCCGGCGATGAAAGGCGCTTTTTCCCACGAACTCGGCGACCTGACATCGGTGCAAAAGCAGGTTCTCGTTGAGCGCCACCTGATTTCCCGCGAGCACGCCGCCCGCGGTGACGGCTCGGCCGCGGTCATCGAGCGCCGCCAGACTTTCAGCCTGATGCTCAACGAGGAGGATCATCTCCGGATGCAGGCGATCCGTCCCGGATTGCAGCTTTCCGCCGCTTTTGCCGCGCTTTCCGAACTCGATACCGAGCTGGAAACCTCGCTCGAATTCGCCTTCGACCCGACGCTCGGCTACCTGACGACGTGCCCGACGAATCTCGGCACCGGCCTGCGTGCCTCCGCCATGTTGCACCTGCCTGGCTTGGTGCTCAGCGACCAGATCGGCCAAGTCCTCCAAGCGGTCAACAAGATCGGCCTCGCCGTCCGCGGGCTCTACGGGGAGGGGACCGAATCGCTCGGAAATCTCTACCAAATTTCCAACCAATCGACGCTTGGCGAGAGCGAGGAAACCATCATCCGCCGCCTGGAGCGGGTCATTTCCCAGGTTTCGAACCACGAACAGAACGCCCGCGAAAAGCTGCTTGAAGACGATCCGGAGATGGTCGCCGACAAAATTGGCCGCGCTTATGGAGTCCTCCGCTACTCCCACATCATCGATTCCAAGGAGGCTCTCAACCACCTCTCGCTGCTGCGTCTCGGCGGCACTCTCGGGTTTTTCGCGCCGGAAACGGTGATGCTTTGTGACTCCTTGCTGATGGATATCCAGCCGGCGCATCTCCAGCTCCACTCGGGCCGGAAACTTTCTCCGGAAGAAAGAGACTCAATTCGCGCAGAAATCGTGCGCTCCCGTTTGCATTCTCTCGAATCACCTGATAATCGTATGTCATCAAAAGACGAAAAGAACTCATCCGAACCTTCTAATCCAGGCGACTTATGAACAACTTCACCCCACGCGCTCAACAAGTTCTCGCTCTCGCCCGCAAAGAGGCGGACCGATTCAACCACTCTTATGTCGGCACCGAGCACCTGCTTCTTGGCCTGATCAAGCTCGGCCAAGGCGTTGCCGTCAACGTCCTCGAGCGCATGGGCCTCGAGCTCGAAGCTGTCCGCATGGAAGTGGAAAAAGAAGTCGGCTCCGGCCCTCCTCAGAAATCCGTGGGAAATATTCCCTACACCCCGCGGGTGAAAAAGGTTTTGGCGCTCGCCAACAAGGAAGCGAAGGCGCTCAACCATTCCTACGTCGGAACCGAGCACCTTCTCCTCGGCCTCCTGCGCGAAGGCGAAGGAGTCGCCGCCCGTGTGCTCAAGCGCCTCGACGTCGATATCCAACGCACCCGCAACGAAATCCTCGCGGAAATCGACCCGAATTTCTCGCCTGACGATCAGGAAGATGACGAGGACGACGATGACGAAATGGAAGAAGGCGAAGGCCCCTTCGAGGAAGAGCAAGCCCAAGCTCCGACCGCCGCTGCTGAAGCGAAATCCAAGACTCCCGCTCTCAAGGCTTTCGGCCGCGATCTCACCAAAGTCGCCCGTGAAGGCGGACTCGATCCGGTGATCGGCCGCGAAAGCGAAATCGAACGCGTCATTCAAATCCTCTGCCGCCGCACCAAAAACAATCCGGTTCTCATCGGGGAAGCGGGTGTCGGCAAGACCGCCATCGTCGAAGGACTCGCCCAGGAAATCGCCACCGGCAACGTCCCGGAAATCCTCCGCGACAAGAAAGTCATCACCCTCGACCTCGCGTTGATGGTCGCCGGCACGAAATACCGCGGCCAGTTCGAAGAGCGCATCAAGGCGGTCATGGACGAGATCCGCAAGGTGAAGAACGTCATCCTCTTCATCGACGAGCTTCACACCATCGTCGGGGCCGGTTCAGCGGAAGGCGCGATGGATGCTTCCAACATCATCAAGCCCGCTCTCAGCCGAGCCGAGTTGCAATGCGTCGGCGCCACCACGCTCAACGAGTATCGCAAATACATCGAAAAGGACTCCGCGCTCGAACGCC
Organism: Verrucomicrobiales bacterium; assembly: GCA_041306405.1. GTDB lineage: Bacteria > Verrucomicrobiota > Verrucomicrobiia > Verrucomicrobiales > Akkermansiaceae > Luteolibacter. The sequence goes on from JBFZFJ010000429.1 coordinate 4,591, forward strand.
GTTTCCAACAGGTGAAAGTGGACGAACCGTCCGTCGATGACGCGATCAAGATTCTCCAAGGTCTCCAGGAGAAATATGAATCCCACCACAAGGCCAAGTTCACTCCGGAAGCCATCGAGGCCGCGGTCAAGCTGACCGCGCGCTACCTGACCGCTCGTTTCCTGCCGGACAAAGCCATCGACGTTCTCGACGAAGCCGGCGCCCGCGCACGCATCGGCACGATGACCCGTCCGCCTTCTATCAAGGAACTCGAAGCCGCGATCGTGCAGATCAACCGCGACAAGGTGGCCGCCATCGCCGAGCAGAATTTCGAAAAAGCCGCCTCACTCCGCGACGACGAAAAGCACGCCAAGAAGGGTCTCGAAGACGCCCTGAAAACCTGGCGCTCCTCCTCGGAAGAGACCGTCGTCACCGTCACCGATGACGACATCATGGCCGTCGTTTCCAAGTGGACCGGGGTTCCGCTCCGCCGCATGGAGGAGAAGGAAACCGAAAAACTTCTCAAGATGGAGGACGAGCTCAAGAGCCGCGTCATCGGTCAGAACGAAGCGGTGATCGCCATTTCCAAGGCTCTTCGCCGCTCCCGTGCCGACCTCAAGGATCCGCGCCGCCCGATCGGTTCGTTCCTTTTCCTCGGCCCGACCGGTGTCGGAAAGACCTACCTCGCCCGCAATCTCGCCGAATTCATGTTCGGCGACGCGGACGCGCTGATCCAAATCGACATGTCGGAATACATGGAGAAGTTCACGGCCAGCCGTCTGATCGGTTCGCCTCCGGGTTACGTCGGCTACGAGGAAGGCGGCCAGCTTTCCGAAGCCGTTCGCCGTCGTCCCTACTCGGTCGTCCTTTTCGACGAAGTTGAAAAAGCGCATCCGGACGTCATGAACCTGCTGCTCCAGATTTTGGAGGAAGGCACCGTCACCGACTCGCTCGGCCGCAAGATCGACTTCCGTAACACGATCATCATCATGACTTCCAACGTCGGTGCCTCCACCATCAAGCGTCAAACCACGCTCGGTTTCGGTGCCATGACTGCGGACGAGGCCGATCATGACGGCATGAAGGACAAGATCATCGAGGAATCGAAACGCTACTTCAAACCGGAGTTTCTCAACCGTCTCGATAGCCTCGTCGTTTTCCACATGCTGGAAAAAGCCGATCTCAACCAGATCGTGGATCTCGAAGTCGCCAAGCTGGTCAAGCGTCTCAAGGACAAGGACATCGCCCTCACGCTCACCGATGAAGCGCGCGATCTGCTGGCCGTCAAAGGCTTCGATCCCGCCTACGGTGCCCGGCCGATGCGCCGGGCCGTCGAGCGATTCCTGGAAGACCCGCTCGCCGAGTCTCTCCTGCGCGGCGACGTGAAACCCGGAGACGCCGTCAACGTCGTCAAAAAAGCAGATAGCGAGGAACTCGATTTCGTCTCCACCCGCCCCGAACCGGAGCAGGAAGTCAGCGAAGCCGGAGTCTGACGTCCCGATTCATCATCAAAGCCCCGCCCGAGTCCGGCTCGTGCGGGGCTTTTCGTGTCAAACGCCGGTGCCGGAATCTACGTCAACCCGCGATTCGTTCTGGACCGGAAAAGTTCTTTGAAACAGGTTTCCCACGGAAATGACGATGTTCCGATTCGCCGCTGATGGGGGTCGTGGGCAACGCCAATTTCGACCAAAGGTGCAAGATCACGGAGATCACTTCGTATCTCAAATTTTGATTCGATCC
>JBFZFJ010000430.1:0-7831 GCA_041306405.1 Verrucomicrobiales bacterium
TCCGCGCGCCGACGCCATCGCCGTGACCGCCCTCGACCGCTTCGGCAACGCCAGCGCTCCGAAGGTGCTCGGCTTGAAGTGAACCCACTTGAAAAGCAGCCCGCTTGAAAGCCCGCCCCAACCTGCTCCTCCTAACCGCCATCAGCCCGTGGATCGCCTGGTCCGCGTGGCAGCCGTTCGACCGGCCCACGTGGTGGATGGAAGTGGCGCCGGTCTTCCTCGGCTTCATCGCGCTGCTCATCGCCCAGTCCAAGGGCTGGCGCTTTTCCAATCTGTCCCTTTCCCTGATCGGGTTTCACATGATCGTACTGCTGATCGGCGGCCATTACACCTACGCCCTGGTGCCGCTCGGCGACTGGGTGAGCACGTTTTTCGGAGCAGATAGAAACCACTACGACCGCCTCGGCCACCTCACTCAGGGCTTCGTGCCCGCGATCGTCTGCCGCGAGATTTTCGTCCGCACCGGAGTGCTCGCCCGCCGCGGTTGGCTCGGCTTCTGCGTGATGTCGTTCTGCCTTGCCTTCAGCGCCACCTACGAACTCATCGAGTGGCTGGCCGCCCTCATTTCCGCCGAGGCGTCCGAGTCATTCCTCGGCACCCAAGGCGATGTCTGGGATACCCAGTGGGACATGTTTCTGGCGGGAGTTGGAGCCTTGAGCGCCCTCGCATTCCTCTCCCGCGCCCATGACCGGTCCATCGCCGGCTTGGAAAAATCCCGCCCAATCCCTACAATTTAACCCATCGTCCGGATTTCCCTCGTCTCCGCCCTTGCCACGCGACGGGTGAGCGCATTGACTTCCCGCCATTCCAATTTCCCTCACTGTGAAAGCTCACGAACTCTACTCCGCCGTCGATCCCGCCATTGTCACTCAAATCCTCGATTGGTTCCGCGCCAACGACAAGAACGTGTATCGGTCTGCCGTCGCCACCCTTGCCGCCAACCGCAAGCTCCGCCCCGTTTTCATCGAGAAAAAATCCATGGCCGACCAATACGCCTGGATTCACAAAACCCTCAAAATCAACGCCTGTGACACCATCGGCGAGCACCTCCTGCAAGCCTACCTGATGGCCGGCCAGCAATCGCTGCTCGCCATGTTCTGCGACGGCATGGGCATCCCGCACGACGGCAAGGGCTCCGTCGTCGGCAACCTTCCCAAGAAACTCGATACCGACCGCCTCAACTCCACCATCGAGCGCCTCGTCGATATTTTCGAACCCAAGATCCTTGCCGTTTACCTGCACTGCTTCAACATGCAGGTCCCCGGCGGTTGGCCCGAGCTCAGCGAAAAACTCGCCTCCGACGAGCGCCTGGCGCTTGCGTGAAACCAGGAGCAAAGGGCGGAGAGCATCTGCAAGGAGGCTTCACACACCCGGGCTCGATGAGCAACACCTTGGCTCCTTCACGGGATGCCATGACGGACGCCGGGCATGCCTCCATGGACGACAACATCATGACCCGTGCCGCCGACAACTCTGCGGATTAGCAGGCAACAGAGCATCATGACTTTTGCGTCAGGAAAACGTTTCATGTCTGCCAATGCGATCGCAGGTCAGAAAATCCTGGCACCGTCCTCCCCCCAAATGAACCGGGAACAACTTCGAGTCCTCACACGCGAGCCGTGATTTTTTTCGACATCAACCACGGGTGACCCTCACGTAAGATCTTGCTTCCACCGCCCGGCTCGGCAGATTCTCCCGTCATGAGCCAAGACGTTGTTTCCCTTCTCCAGCAGCTTGTCCGCATCCCATCGGTCAATCCCGACAACGCGCCGGGCACCGAGCAGACCGGCGAGGAAACGCTCGCCATCTTTCTGACAGGCTGGCTGGAATCGATCGGCGCGGAGGTGGTGCTTGAGGAAATCAGGCCCGGCCGGCCGAACCTGATCGCCCGCTTCGCGCCGCTCGACGGGCGGCCGCGGATCCTGCTGGGACCGCACCTCGACACCGTCGGCGTCGGCGGGATGGTGATCGAGCCCTTCGGCGGCGAGATCCGCGACGGAAAACTCTGGGGCCGCGGCGCGTCCGACACGAAAGGCCCGATGGCCGCGATGCTGTGGGCGCTGCACGACCATCAGGACGTGTTGGCGGATTTGCCGGTGGCGGTGGATTTCGTGGCGTTCATGGGCGAGGAATCCGGCCAGTGGGGATCGAAGGATTTCGTGAAACGGCACGGCAGGGATTACAGCTTCGCGCTGGTCGGCGAGCCGACGTCGATGCAGGTCGTCCACGTGACGAAAGGCTCGCTGTGGGCGACCTTGCGGGCCACCGGCAAAGCCGCGCACAGCTCGCAACCGGAGCGCGGCGAGAACGCGATTCTCAAACTCACGCGCTCGCTCGACCAGCTCGACCACCACCTCGGCGGCCAGCTCGCCACCTTCACCCACCCGGTGCTCGGCCGCTCAACGATGAACGTCGGCATGATCCGCGGCGGCGCGCGGCCTAACATCGTGCCGGACCTGGCAGAAGCGGAAATCGACATCCGCATCACTCCCGCGCTCGCCGCGGAGGGCGGCGCGCTGAAGCTGCTCACCGAAACCCTCGCGTTTCACGACCTGCCGATCGGCATCGTAAATCCGCACGAGAACCCGCCGATGGAAACGGCGGCGGATCACCCGATGATCCAGGCGCTGCTCGCCACGGACCCGGCGACCGGACTGGCCGGCGCGCCGTGGTTTTCCGACGCGGCCCATCTCTCGAACGGCGGGATTCCCAGCATCTGCATTGGCCCCGGCTCGATCGACCAGGCGCATACGGTGGATGAATTCATCGAGATCTCCGCGCTCAAGGAAGGAGCCGCGTTTTTGTCCAAGTTCATCGCCTGCCTCAAGTGAGCGCGGCCCTGCGGCGGCGGAGCGCCCGCGCCGTGATGAACAGAAGCGTGACGAGCGTGACCGGGGCCACCGCGTAGAACAACACCATCCGATAGGATGACAGGGCGTCGTGCTGGGTGGAGGAGAAAATCAGGTAGACCACGTAGGCGACGTAAAACCCGAGGAAAGCGACCCCGTTCAAACGGCTGATTTGATAGTCCGCGAAGAACACCGGCAGGCAAGCCACAGCGATGGCGATCATCACCGGAATGTCAAAGACCAGCGCCGACCTAGCCACGTTGATGCCGGCCGGCGCGACCACCGAGGCGAGCCCCAGCACGCTGAGGATGTTGAAAATATTGCTGCCCACCACATTTCCCACCGCGATGTCCCGCTCGCCACGGAAGGCCGCCACCACCGAGGTCGCAACTTCCGGCAGCGAGGTGCCCGCGGCGACGATCGTCAGCCCGATGATCAGCTCGGAGACGCCGAAGTGCTTGGCGATCTGCACCGCGCCATCCACCAGAAACTTTGAGCCGATTACCAGGCCGCCGACGCCGACCAGGATCAGGCCGACGTTGACCGCCCAATGGCTGGGCTTTTCCTTCGCGCCGCCGAACTCCTGGGCATACTCCAACTTCACCGCCTCGCTGGTTTCCCTGCGGCTCTGGCGGATCAGGAACCACGTGTAGCCGACGCCTCCGGCAAAAAGCAGCGCGCCATCCAGACGGCTGATGTTTCCGTCAAGACCCAGGACCAGCATCAGGCCGGAAGCCACGATCATCACCGGCACATCCAGCCGGACCAGTTGCTGCGCGACTATCAGCGGCGTGACCAAAGCCGCGACTCCCAGGATGAAGAGCACGTTGAAAATGTTGCTGCCCACCACATTGCCCAGCGCCAGATCCGCCTGGCCCTTGAAGGCGGACATCACGCTCACCGCCAACTCCGGCGCGCTGGTTCCGAAGGCCACGACCGTCAGTCCGATGACCAGCGGGGAAATCCCGCACACCGCAGCCAATCGCGAGGCCCCCTTCACCAGCCATTCGGCGCTCACCACCAGCAGGATCAAACCCAGCACCAGCAAACCTATTGTCGTCAATGTCATCGCTCCGGAGAAACTAGCCGGGGACCGTGATCAGCCAATGGAAAAATGCCCCGGATTTTCCAATTCATCGTCTTGCGCCGGCAAAATCGCCGTTTACGATCGACCATGACCTACTTGTGCCGGAGCGGACGCTGTGAAATCCCGTGCTGGATGCGGCGGACGCTGCTGGCCGCCGGGATCTATCACATCCTGTTCGCGCTGGCTGCGAATCTCTGGCCGTTTGCCTGTTTCGACTGGCTTGGCATCGCCCGCCCGAATCATCCGCTCCTCTGGCGCGGCGTCGGGCTGGTGATCGGCGCGCTCGGCGTCGGCCTGCTGATCGCGGCGAAAAACCCGATGCACCATTGGCTCACCGTGCTGATCGGGTTCTTCAAGTTCAGCCTCGGCATCGTGGCCTTCGGCCTGGAAATCATCCAGCGCGAGATTCCCACCAAGGCCGCCTGGCTGCTGCTCGCGGACGACGTCATCTGGTGGCTCCCCTTCGCCGGGATCCTGTGGGCCAGCGTCCGCGCCCACACCGGCGTGCCGCCCACCCGCTCCGAGCCATACAGCATTTCCGAAGCCGCCGCCACCTATCATCTATCCAACGGTCAGACCATCGCCGAGGCGTCCGACTCGAAAACGCTGGCTCTGGTTTTCCTCCGCCACTTCGGCTGCACCTTCACCCGCCAGATCCTCCGCGGCTTGGAAGGCATTCAGAAAGAGGCCGTCGCCCACGGCGCGGAACTGGTGCTCGTCCACATGCTGCAAAACGGCCGGGAAACCAAATACCTCGGCGAGCGCAGCGGCGTCGCCCGCATCGCCGACCCGCGCTGCGAACTCTATCGGGCCTTCGGTTTGGGAAAAGGCGGCTTCCTCGAACTGTTCGGCCCGCACGTCTGGTGGCGCGGCGCGGTGGCGATTTTCAAAGGCTGCGGCCTGGGTCATCTCGCGGGCGACGGCCTGCAAATGCCCGGCGCCTTCCTTTTCCGCGACGGCCAGATCATCTCGTCGCAGCCGGCCCGCTCAGCGGCGGACCTGCCGGATTTGTCAGAGCTCTTCAAAGCATTGCCCGCGCCCGCCGGATCTGACACCGTGCCCGCATGACATCGCTGCAAGGCAAAACCCTGCTCGTCACCGGCGCCTCCAGCGGCATCGGGCAGGCACTTTGTGAACTCCTCGTCGCGCGCGGGGCCAACGTCCTCGGCGTCACCCGCCGGCCGTCCGCCCTCTCCGAAGACGTCTCGCCGATCCTCGCGGACCTGACCCAGCGGGAGCAGGTTTCATCGATTTTCCAAGGCTTGGGGAAAATCGACGGGCTGGTGAACTGCGCCGGCACCGCCTACCTCTCGCGGATCATCGACGGCAACCCCGCCGACTGGGAGGAAATGTGGCGCGTCAACGTGATGGCGCTGGCGCTTTGCTGCCAGCTCTCGCTCAAACACTTCCCCGCCAGCGGCGGGCGCATCGTCAACGTTTCCTCGATGAGCGGCCACCGCGTGCCGCCGTCCGGCGGATTCTACGCGCCGACCAAGTTCGCGGTCAGGGCCATCACCGACGCGCTGCGCGCCGAGCTCAAGTCGGTGAGATCACCGATCCAAGTCGCCTGCGTTTCTCCGGGCTTCGTCGATACGCCGCTGCTGGATTCCTATTTCCTCGGCCGCGAGCAATCGCTGGCGCAGACCCGCGCCGCGATGAAAATGCTCGAGCCGTCCGATGTCGCGTGGGCCGTCCTCACCATCCTCGAAGCACCCGCGCACGTCGAGATCGGGGACATCCTGATGCGCAGCGCCGAGCAGCAGATGTGACATGATTTCGCGGTCACCGTTTTCCAGAGCGGCGGAAAAACTGGACAGCCCGGACGAGCCGTTTCACGGTCCGCGCATGGATTTCAAAAACATTTTCGCCCCGCGGGGCGCCAAGGCCGCCGTCGAGGAAGGCGCGGATTTCTCCCCGAAATTCGACGCCGACGGCCTCGTCCCGGCGCTGGCGATGGACGCGACGACCCGCGAACCGCTGATGCTCGCCTACATGAACGAGGAATCGCTGCGGCGGACGCTGGAAATCGGCGAGGCGGTTTACTGGTCGCGCTCGCGGCAGGAATTCTGGCACAAAGGCGCGACCTCCGGCCACATCCAGCGAATCGTCGAAATCCGCACGGATTGCGATCAGGACGCGTTGATTCTCATGGTCGAGCAAATCGGCGCGGGGGCCTGCCACACCGGCCGGAATTCGTGCTTCTACCGCAAGGTGGTGGCCGCCGTGAGCGGCGAGACGACGAAATTGGAGCTCATCGGCCCCGGAAAGTCGTTCGATCCGGCGGCGGTTTATGGAAAACCATGAATTTCGAGTGATTTCACGGTTGCAATCCACAAACTGATCCAGTAGCTCTGCCGCCCCGCGCGTCAGGGCACACCGCAAAGACACCGCAGGCAGCACATTATTTTCCGCGAAGGAGGACCCTATGCACATCATTAAGAAGATCGAATCAGAGCAATTGAAGCAAGACGTCACCGAGTTCAACGTCGGCGACACCGTGAAGGTCCATTGCCGGGTTGTCGAAGGTGGTAAAGAGCGCGTCCAGATCTTCGCTGGCATCGTTCTCGCCCGTGGCGGTTCCGGCGTGAACGCCGCGTTCACCGTCCGCAAGATTTCCTACGGCGAAGGCGTCGAGCGTGTTTTCCCGCTCCACACCCCGCGGATCGCGAAGATCGAAGTCACCAACCGTGGCAAAGTCCGCCGCGCCAAGCTGCATTATCTCCGCGAGCGGGTCGGCAAGCGCGCCCTCCTCGTCAAGAGCGCCAACTGATCCGGCGAATTTGGTTTTTCTCTCAAGACGCTCCACCGGCTTTCCGGGCGGGGCGTTTTGTTTTTAGCGCGGCGTGAGATTTCCGCTTTCCGGCGGCGTGAGTCCGCGCCACCTTGCCGCCGTGCGCGTTCCCATTCCAGTGGTCATCTTTCTCGTCCTGGCTGTCGCCGGGGGAGTTTGGTGGGGCAACACCCGCCACATGGATTTCGTGACGCCGCCGTCCGAGTCGAAACTTGCGGCGATCCGGGTGAGAATCGAGTCATCACTGCCGCAGACCGACCAAGTGGACGACGCAATTTCCGTCCCCGTGGTGGCTCCGCCCCCGCCGCCGGTCGAGCCACCCAAACCGGTCATCGAGCTGGGCGATCTGACGATTCCACCGAGCCTGCAAGATTACGGCGTGCGCTCGCCCGCGGGCTCCGCCCATCTCATCGAACTGGCGACGCTGCTTGAGGAAAAAGAGGAATTCCAACGTGCCTTGCTGGCTTGGGAGCGGGTCATCGATCTGACCCATCCCGACGAAGGCCAAGCCGCCACCGCCATTTCCGCGATCAAACGCCTGCGCCCGACCCTGCCGGATTGGAACGCCAAACCCGAAACAGCCATCACCCTCTCGCTGCGTGCCGGCACCGCGAAAAAGAGCGCGAAAACCCTCACTCCCATCCTCGAAGGCGTCGCCCGTGATTTGGAACGCGCGTCCTCGGGCATCGTGAAAATCAAAACCACGGTCACCCCGGGCAAGATCAGCAGCACCACCAAGGGTCCCGCGCCCGTCGCCATTTGGCTCTCCGGCCCGGAGAAAAAATCGGTTTCCACGGAAGTGCGTTCCTTCACTGCGGAGTCGCCCGACACCCTCCGCGACGACATTTTGAAGACGGTTTTCCTGCTCATCCAAAGCCATCTGGGCCGCGCCACCGCCTACACGCCGCCCGCCGGTTTGGCGGCTGGCGAAAGCCCGCAGGACGCGCTCAACTTCCGCGTCACCCGCCTGTGCTGGAGCGAATTCGCCACCACCCTGAATCTGCCGCCGAAAAAAACCGAAGCCCCCGCAAACGGTTCTAAGATTCGCTGACGCCCGGGCGTTTCACCAGACAGACAATTTCAAAATGCTTTTCCACAGCCTCA
>JBFZFJ010000431.1:0-10322 GCA_041306405.1 Verrucomicrobiales bacterium
CCCACCGCCACTCCCACCCAGCTCGCGCCTTACTCTCCCGACGAGTATCGGAAATCCCTCACCGCGCTCTACCAAAATCTCGCCCGCCAGCCCGCCGGCCCCGTCCGCCACCTGCCCGCAGATGAAATCCTAACCGCCCACCTCGGCCCCGGATCGTTTCACTTTCTCCTCTCGTCACTCAAGCCCGCCGCCGCGGCTCCCAAATCCTACCGCGCGGTCATCTTCGACATTTACGGCACCCTGCTCGTCGCCGCGCCCGGCGGCGTGAAGCCCGATCCCCTCGCCGACCCCGTGCTGCGCGACATCCTCCGCCAGTTCGGCCACCAACCGCCGCTTTCTCCCAGCTCCGATCTCCACGCCGCCGTCCTTCGCCATCACGCCGCCGCCCGGATTCCCTATCCGGAGGTGGACCTCCGCGCCCTCTGGCGGGAAATCCTGTCGCTCGAGCCCGGCACCGACACCAGCCCGCTCGTCGCGGCCATCGAGGCGGCATGGCATCCAGCCACGCCCATGCCCGGCGCGGAAAACCTCATCCAGCGCCTCTCCCGCTCCGGCATCTCGTTGGGCCTCCTTTCCAACGCCCAATCCAACACCCTCGCCTCGCTCGGCGGCGTCGCGGATCTCTTCGCGCCCGAGCTCACCCTTCTTTCCTATCAGCACGGCCTGGCCAAGCCGTCGCCCGAGCTGTTTCAAATCCTGATCGACCGCCTCGCCGGCCGCGGCATCACGCCCGCGGAAACGCTCTTCATTGGCAACGACCCGCTGCAAGACATCGTCCCCGCCGCCGCGGCGGGCTTTCAAACGGCGCTCTTCACCGGCCATCCAGACTCCCTCCGCCCCGGCGATTGCCACCCCGACCACCGCTTCCAAAGCTGGCCCGAGCTCGTCGCCTTGTTCTGATTCCAGCCGCACAAGCCCTGTTTTTACCGTCCAGAAGACAAATCTGCCGATTTCATGAAGAATTTACTTTCCATATCCTAATCATTAATTACGTTGCCCCCGTTCTGCACGAGGTCAGCCTCGTCAAAACTCCAGCCGTCAAAAGCCGGGCCAAGTGATTCGCATTGATCTCCGGGGGGAAGTCAACCGAGCCAGGCCTGGCCGATAGCTAGATAAAAAGGCGCGCGTTGAGAAATCCGGGGGGAATTCCAACGCGCGCTTTTTTTGTCCACCGCATGGGTTACTTCGCCAGCTCCTCGAGCAAGGCTTGGTTCAGCCGGATTCCGGCTTCGAAATTCTCAATCGGGAAATTTTCGTTCGGCGCGTGGATCTGGGCGTCGGACAGGGCGAGGCCGAGCAGCAGCGTGTCCGCGCCGAGGATGTCGCGGAAGGTTTGGACGATGGGGATGCTGCCGCCTTCGCGGATCAGGACCGGCTCGGCGTTGAACGAGCCGCGGAGCGCGGCTTGCGCGGCGAGTCCGAATTTCGAGTTGGGGTCGGCGACGTAAGGTTTGCCGTCGTGGCCCACGCGGACTTCGACTTCCACGCCGGGCGGACAGTGCCATTCGAAGTGGCTTTGGACTTTCTCCATGATGTCCTTTGGACTTTGGTCCGGGACGAGGCGGAAGGAGAGTTTCGCGAAGGCCTCGGCCGGGATCACTGTCTTGGACCCCTCGCCCTGATAGCCGCCGCCGATGCCGTTGACCTCGGCGGTGGGCCGCGCCCAAAGGCGCTCCGCGGAGCTGAAGCCGGGCTCGCCATACAAGCCGGGCGAACCGGTAACCGCCAGGAAATCCGCGTCGCTCACGCCGGGGACGCGGGACCACATTTCGCGCTCCCATGCCTCCAGCGGGCGGACTTGGTCGTAAAACCCCTCGATCGCGACCCGGCCGTCGAGCGCATGGAGGCTGGAAATCAAGCGGGCCATGGCCGTCGCCGGATTGGCCACCGCGCCGCCGAAGAGACCGGAGTGGAGGTCGCCCTTGGGGCCGCGCAGGATCACCTCGCAGCAGGCCATCCCGCGCAGGCCGTAGCCCAGCGTGGGCACGCCGGGAGCGACCATGCCGGTGTCGGAAATGGCGATCACATCGCACTTCAGCTCGTCGCAATGATGAAGCAGGAACGACGCGAGGCTCGGGCTGCCGATCTCCTCCTCACCTTCAAACAGGAAAATCAAATTCACCGGCAGCTCGCGGTTTTCCCGCAGGGTCTTCTCCACGCCGAGGACGTGCGCCATCATCTGGCCCTTGTTATCGGTGGCGCCGCGCGCCCAGATCCGGCCCTCGCGGATGACCGGCTCGAATGGAGCGCTGGTCCACAGCGAGAGGGGATCGACCGGCTGCACGTCGTAATGACCGTAAACGAGCACCGTCCGGCGGCCGGCGACATGCTCGTTTCTCGCGATGACGACCGGATGCATCGGCGTCTCGTGGAGTTCCGTCGCGAGGCCCATGCCCGCGAGTTTGGCGATCAGCCATTCCGCGCAGGCCCGGACGTCGCCGGCGTGCCTGGAGTCCGTCGAAACGCTCGGGAAACGGAGAAATGAAAACAGATTTTCAAGTTCGGGGGTCATGCAGCTGATGCTTGCCGCCGGGCCGCCCCTCTCGCAAGCGGAATTCCTTAAAAGGCAGCGCGCTTTCCATCAAGGCTTGGCCACCGGCGCTTCCGGCACCCCGGGCTTGGCCTCAGGCTTGATTTCCTCCGTTGGATGCGCGGCTTGGGAGGCTTCCTTGAGCCGCCGCGCCTTCGCATCGCTGTCCACCATGACGCCCGCCGTCCGCTGCAACAAGCGGTTCCGCTCGCCAACGGTCTGCCCCTTGCCGTCCATCATGGCTTTCATTTCGTCTTCCATTCCGTCCTCGTGGACTTTCTTGGGGGCAACGCCCATGGAGATGCTCGCGTTGTCGATGTCCGTCGAGTGAGTGCCGATTTTCTCCAAGGCCCGATCATACGCGTCGGCCATGCTCAGCGGGCTCTTCATCAATTGCGCGTCCTTGCCGCTGGCCCGCACATCCTCGATCAAGGCCGCGACTTTCCGGCGGTTGCCATCCGACGCCGCATACCAGCCAAGCGCCAGGCAGATGAGAAACCCGCAAAATCCCAGAATGATCTTGTTCGCCTGGCGACTGTCTTTCGCGGTCCGCTCGATCTGGAGGTCGAGCAAGGTCGAGAGATCCACCTCGACTTCCCTCGCCTCGGCCGATCCGTCGCCGGGCGGCTTCTCATCCCCGGATGGATTTGCGGTGGGCAATGACATCGCAGCCTTTTACCCGGATTTTCAAATCAATCAAGGCCGATGGCTTTAGAACCGACCGGGGCGGCCGGGTTGACGCGCCATTTCACGAAGACCCCGCGGGGTTCAGGGCGCCTCTTTTTTCAAATAAACATTGGCTTCACCCACGAAGGCCGCCAGCCGGTATTTCCCCTCGACTCGATGCTCCTTGACCGCGATCTTCACCTGATAGTCGCTGAACACTTCGTCTCCCATGGGACTTTTCTCCTCACCCACGACCTTGCGGTCCGTCACGGTGCAGCTTCCGTCCGGCAGCTTGAGACTGAGAACCGGCTCCGGCGCGTCCACGAACAATCCGTCGGAATGCTGGTTGTTGACCCATTTTCCGAGGCCCTCCTCCGTGGTTTCAGGAGCGAACAGGAAAACCGTGCCGGACGTTTTGAACGCGGCGCTGCCGTTGTCGATGTGCAGCACCACAACGGCTTTTTGTCCGGCCAAGGTATAGAAGATGAGCGTGTCGCGGATGCCTATCATGGAATGGCGGACCACTTCCTTTTTCGCGTCTTCCAAGGCGAGCACGCGTTCCCCGGCGGCGGGTGCCACCGGGGATTCCTCGGGTTGCGCGCCCTGCAGGACGGCGGATTGCACCCACAAGGATGAAAGGACTACCACTCCCAAGGAGAGTCCCGACTTTGCTAATTTTTCTAATGATTTCATGGTTTTCACCGGCTTGAGCGAACCTCTCGCGGCAGTTGCTGATTCAGCTGCCGCAGGATGTTCTTCTTACGTAAGACACCCCATTTCCCTAATCCTTGGAATATTTTTATGAAACGGGCATAAAAAAGATGCTACCCGTCTGGCATCGGGCGGCGAGTGGAAGGAAAACCGGCCTGCCGAAGTCAACCGCCGAAGCCGTGGCTCCGGAGAATTTTAAGCGTGCCATCCGCAGCCACCCTGCTTCACTGCCGCCCCCGCCTCGATGCCTGAAAACTCCTCAGAAGACACCCTGTTGCTGGTCGATCCCGATCTGGATTTCCTGGATTGGGCCACCAAACACCTTTCCGCCAAGGATTTGCGGGTGCTTCGCTGTGACAACGCCGCCAACGCCGTCAAGGTGATCGAGAAAACGCGGGTCAGCGTGGTGGTTGCGGCGATGGAATTGGAACCCTTCGACGGCATGGAGTTGCTCGGGCGGATTCTCCAGCAGAGTCCGCAAACGCTGGTGATTCTCACCGCCGGCTTTCCAACCACCGGCCAGATCATCGAGGCCACCCAGCGCGGCGCGCACGATGTCCTGCGCAAGGAATCGCTGGCTTTCGAGCTTCGTCCGGTGGTCGAATCCGCGCTCCAAACCCAGGACGACCGCCGCAGCGCCGGCCAACCGGACGCGGAGATGCCCAAGCACGACGGGCGGGTGAAAATGATCGGTATTTCGCGCGCGTTGCAGGAGGTTTTCAAACTCGTCGGCCGCGTCGCCCGCTCGGACGCGCCGGTTTTGATCGCCGGCGAGAGCGGCACCGGCAAGGAGCTCGTCGCCAAGGCGGTGCATGAATACAGCCCGCGGCGGCAGAAGGAGATGATCACCATCAACTGCGGCGCCATTCCTGAAAACCTGTTGGAAAGCGAGCTTTTCGGCCACGAAAAAGGCTCGTTCACCGGTGCCATCGCGCGCCGCGCGGGACGCTTCGAGCAGGCGGACGGCGGCACGCTTTTCCTCGACGAGATCGGCGACATGCCGCTTTCCATCCAGGTGAAACTCCTGCGGGTGCTGCAGGACGGGTCGTTCTCACGCGTGGGGGCTAACGAGACGCTGACCACCGACGTGCGGATCGTGGCCGCGACGCACAAGAACCTATCCGACGAAGTCGCCGCCGGGCGTTTCCGCGAGGACCTTTACTATCGGCTCAACGTGGTGGAGATCAAGATCCCCGCTCTGCGCGAGCGGTTGGAGGACATCCCGCTGCTGGCGGAGTATTTCCTGCAGCGCATCACCCGCAAGAACGGCATGGCGCGCATCCGCATCTCGGCGGAAGCCATCGCGACCTTGCAGACCCACAACTGGCCGGGCAACGTCCGCGAGCTGGAAAACACCATTGCCCGAGCCTGCGCGCTCGCCTCATCGCAAATCCTCCTGCCCGCCGACATCCCGCTTGCCTCCGCGCCGCGCAAGTCGCCGGCCGGTTTCGCCGCCGCGATGGACCAGCTGATCAACGCCGCCCCGACCGGAGAGGACCTCCTCGAATGGCTCAACGCCGAAATCGCGGCGCGGGTGCTGGAGCGTTCCGACGGCGACCTCAAGGAAGCGTCCAACATGTTGAATGTTCCCCTCGCCGAACTCAGAAAACTGCTAGCCCGGAAAAAATAACATGCTGCACACCGTCGAACACCCGCTGATCGCCGAGGAGCTGACGAAGCTGCGGGATCCGGAGTGCCCGTCGCCCGAGTTCCGCCAGAGGGTCCGTCGGATCGCCTCACTGATGGTCGCGACCGTCACCGCGAATTTCGAAACCACGGTCGTCGCCTGCAACACGCCGCTGGAAATCACCTCCGGCGTCAAAGTGTCCCGCGGCATCATTCTCGTCCCCATTTTACGGGCGGGACTGGGCTTCCTCGACGGCTTCCTCGACCTGATTCCCCAGGCCTCCGTGGCGCACATCGGCTTGGCGCGGAATGAGAAAACCCTGCTAGCCGAGCCCTACTATTTGAAACACCCGCCGAACTTGGAAGAGGATGAAATCATCATTCTCGACCCGATGTTAGCCACCGGTGGATCGGCCATTGAGGCGGTCCGCAGCCTGCGGGAAGCCGGTGCCCGCCACATCCGCTTCGCCTGCCTGGTCGCCGCCCCGGAGGGGATTTCCGCGCTGGAACAGGCATTTCCGGACCTCGCGATTTACACCGCCTGCCTCGACCGCTGCCTCAATTCCTGCGGCTACATCCTGCCCGGTCTCGGCGACGCCGGCGACCGGCTATTCGGAACCTGCCGCTGAGCCGCGGTTTTTCAATGATCCGGGCTGGCAAAGGCGCGCTTCCCCTTTTAGCCTCCGCCCGTCCGATGAAGTTGTGG
The DNA here is from genome assembly GCA_041306405.1 of Verrucomicrobiales bacterium. Taxonomy (GTDB): domain Bacteria; phylum Verrucomicrobiota; class Verrucomicrobiia; order Verrucomicrobiales; family Akkermansiaceae; genus Luteolibacter. The sequence continues at coordinate 6,240 of JBFZFJ010000431.1, forward strand.
CCCCTTTTCCCACTATTCCTGCTCGCCCAGCAGCCATCCCTGCTTGGCCAGGGTCTGGCCGCGCTCACGCGGCAAGGGGATGAGGCCCTGAGCCACGGATTGTGGGAAGTCGCGGAACTGCATTTCCGGGAGTGCCTCGCCGACCCCTCGCTCACCGGCGAGACGAAATCGACGATCGTGGTCCGCCTCGCAGAATCCCTGATCCGGGCGGGAAATCCCACGGAGGCGCTGGAGTTGCTCGGGCAGGCGGTGGTGGCGAAAAACCCGGAGACCCCGTTCTGGAAAGCCCAGGCGCTGGCCGGGCAGAATCACTTTTCCGAGGCCGCCGGAATGTTTTCCGAGCTGCTGGCGAATCCCGGCTCGCCGCATCGCACCGAGACCGGATTCACCTTGGCGAGCCTGCAATTGGCGCTCGGGCAAGCCGACGCCGCGCTCGACTCGCTCGCCACAATCCTCCCGGAAGCCGATGCCGCGACGCAGGCAGAAATCCAGCTCTATCGGGTGGAAATCCTGCTCGATCTCAAGCGCGCCGCGGATGCCCGCCAAGCCATGCCAAGCGCGCAAGCCATCGCCGTGGCAGACCGCCCGCTCGCCGCGTTTCTCGAGGCCCAGCTGCTGCTCCATGAAGGACGCCCGGCGGATGCCGAAGCCGGCTTTCAAGCGCTCGTCAACCACCCGCAAGGCCAATCCCTCACCCGCCATCACTTGGCCGCCATCGGTCTGGCGGATGCCATCGCCGCGCAGGGAAATCCCGATGCCGCGGCGAAATCCCTGCTTGCCTTCCTTGAAGAGCACACCGACTCCCCGGTCCTCGACGCCATTTTCCAGCGGCTCCTCCAGTGGCTTCCCAAAAAGCCCGCCGCCACCGACCCGATCCTCGAGCGCGTCGGCCAGTGGATCACGCCACCGGTCTTGCCCGTCATCGGCCCCATCGCCACGACTCCGACGGACACCGGCTCGGCCGCCGCCGGCGCCTGGCCCACCGACACCGCGCCTGACGAACTGACAGACCTGCTCGCGTTCTCGATTTACACCCGCGCGGTCGGGCTCCACCGCATGGCCACTCCGGAATCCCGGGCCGAGGCCAAGCTCTTGTTGCACCGCCTGCGGGTGGAAAATCCCGGCCACCCGGCCGCCAGCCGCGCGCTCTATCAACTTGCACGCTGGCTTCTCGACGCCGGCTCCACCGACCAGGCCTTCGCGATTCTCGACACCTTCCGAGACACTGCGAAGTCCCCTGCCCTCCAAGGCGAGGCCGCGTTTCTCAAGGCCCGCGTCGCCTGCCAGAATGGGGATTCCAAGCAAGCCATCCAGCTGTTCGACGAAGCCGCGATCGCCCTAACTGGCGATCAAGCGCGAGCCGCGAAGCTGCAAGCCGCCATCACGCGACTCCGCAGCGGAGACCTCAGGGGAACCACTCTCATTCAGCAGCAGGGCGGCCCTCCGGACACGGCGCTTGAGGCGGATCTCGAACTGGAAAGGGCACTTTCCTCCACACCCGCGAGTGCCGCCCGGTCGGTACTTGAAGAATTCCTCACCCGTTTTCCGGATCACGCCAGAGCGCCCGAAGCGCGCCTGGCAGCACTGGAAGCGGCCCTGGCAAGCGTCCCTCCCGACCTCGCGTTCGCCAAGGCGCAGTCGGAGATCCTAACCGCCGCGGCGGAGAAATCCGTCGCCCTGCCAGCCCCGCGGCTCGCCCTGGCCCGGCTTCACCTCTCCGATCTATCAAACGATTCCGCCGCCGCCATCGCCGCCGCCCAATCCATCATCGACACCTATCCGGCGGAGCCCGCCGCGGAGGAAGCGGCGCTCACACTCGGACGAAATCTCTTCCAAACCGGCAGTTACAATCCGGCCCGGCTGGTTCTCGAAAAACTCGCGGCGGCGGCCCCCAACCCCGCCCGCGCCCAAGCCGCATGGCTGTTGGCCGCGCGCTCCGCGGCGCTCGGCGGCACCCCGCAATCCAAGGAAGAAGCATTGATTCTTTTCGACAAGGCGATCGAAACCCAAGGACCGGTCAGCTCCATCGCCGCCCTCGAAAAAGCCCGTCACCTCATCGACATCTATCGCCTCGCGGAAGCCTCGGCGTTTCTCGCGAAATGGACCAAATCCCTGCCTGCGGACGATCCGCTCCACCTGCCCGCCGGCCTACTGCTAGGCGAAGCGCTGTATGCCCAAGGCAGCGGCAACCCCGCGTCGCTGGTCGAGGCGCTCGCGGTTTATGACAAGCTCCTCGCCCACGCCAAAACCCATCCCGCCCTGTTCAACCGCCTGCAATACCTGCGCGGCACCACGCTCGAACAGCTGCCGGACGAAAAGGACCCGGCCAAAAAACGCGAGAAACAAGCGTTCCACGCCTATCACTCCGTGCTCGAAACCACCATGCCGCCCGCGGAGTGGGAGTATTTCGAACGCTGTGGCTTCCGCGCGCTCGCCCTTCTCGAAAAAGCCGGACGCTGGCCGGTCGCCATTACAGTTGCCAAAAAAATCGCTTCCTTCAAAGGTCCGCGTGCCGAAGAAGCCGCCACCCGCGCCAGCCAGCTCCAGCTCAAACACATGATCTGGGAGGACTGACCGGGTAAACGCTGAAATACTGAAAACTGAAATACTGAAATTTCTTATGCCAAACCTCCTCGTCACTGGAAAATCCGGCCGCATGGGCCAAGCCGTCATCGAAGCCGCCGCCCAAGCGCAGGTCCCCGTCGCCGCCACCCATGACGCCGGCGAGGATCTGGAATCCGCGATTGCCCAAGCCAACTGCGCCATCGATTTCACGATCCATTCCTTCACCACCACCCTCGTCGAGGCGGCCGTGAAACACGGCACCAGCCTGGTCATCGGCACCACCGGCCACACCGACGCCGAGCGCGCGGTGATTTACGAGGCCGCCAAATCGATCCGCATCGTCTATGCCGCGAACTACTCCGTCGGCGTGAACACTCTCTTCTGGCTTACCCGCCACGCCGCCCGCATCCTCACTCAGGACCGCTTCGACATCGAGGTCACCGAGATGCACCACAAGCACAAGATCGACGCGCCCTCCGGCACCGCCCGCCGTATCCTCGAAATCCTCAACGAGGAAACCGGCACTTCCTATCAGGACGACGTCGCCCACGGCCGCTTCGGCAACATCGGCCCGCGCAAGCCGCGCGAAATCGGCATGCACACGCTCCGCGGCGGCGACGTGGTGGGCGACCACACCGTGCTCTTCGCTGCAGACGGCGAACGCGTGGAACTCACCCACAAGGCGTCCTCCCGCATGACCTTCGCCGCCGGCGCGGTCCGCGCGGCCAGCTGGCTCGAAGACCAGCCGGTCGGGCTCTACGACATGCAGGACGTGCTCGGGCTAGTGTGACGCGGGATTCGGCGAAAATCGCGCTAAGACTCTATTCGATTCATCTCACCCAAGCTACTGCCACGCGCCATGATTTGTGGCAAGGTAGCTGGAGCGTCTCGCTCCAGTCCGTTGTCCGGGCGTCTCGCCCGGATCTCCAACAGCAGGTTAGGATAGAGACCGTCCTGGCAGACGCCGCCCACAGGCAGCTATTTTAACAGAAACAGCTTTTGGCCTCGCCAGATCGAATCCCACCCAACAGCTTGCATGGGTAATGGAAGAAGTGTGATCCATCGCACCTCACGTCCTCATCCCCACCCCAACCTGCGCAGACCTTGGCCGCTAACCGCACATTCGACCTCACCCAGCGGCCTCCGCCACGACAGGGAGCGGCGCATGGATCGATGCTTCCACCGGCCCCGACATCGCCCGCTGCGGTCCCGAAAACCTCTTCTGCGCTCCGGCAATTCACCACTGGGCAACCGCCAACCCTTTCTGGAATCCGGAAAACTTCTTCTGCGATGCCGAATTTCTCTTCTGCGGCCCCAAAAACACACGCTGCACTGCCGATTTCACCCGCACTTGGCACGAGGCCGCCCGCTGCGCTCCGGATTTTCTTCGCCGGGTACCCGGATTTCCCTTCTGCAACTTCCCTGTTCTCCGCAACACCCTGAAATTCAGCAATTTGCAAACTCTCCGCCTAAACTGAATCCCAACAAACCAATCCTATGACACCCGAAGATTCCACC
>JBFZFJ010000432.1:0-3792 GCA_041306405.1 Verrucomicrobiales bacterium
CACTCATCGTCACCGCCGCAGGCAATCTCGCGCCGACCAACCAGATCATCGTCGGCAGCGAGCTTTCCGGCACCGCCAAGGAAGTGTTGGTGGACACCAATGACCCCGTGAAAAAGGGCCAGCCCCTCGCCAAACTCGACACCTCCAAGCTCGACCAGCAGACCGAGCGCAGCCGCGCCGCGCTGCTCGCGGCCAGGGCCAGGGTCAGCCAGGCCGAGGCCACCGTCGCGGAAAGCAAAGCTTCGTTAGCCCGGCAGGAGGAACTCCACAATCTCAGCAGCGGGAAAACCCCATCGCGCGCCACCATGGAAACCTCCCGCGCCACCCTCGCCCGCGCCCAGGCCGATCTCGCCAGCGCCCAAGCCGCGGTGGCCGGAGCGGAGGCGGATGTGCGCGCCTTTGAAAGCGACCAGGCGAAAACCATCATCCGCTCGCCGGTGGATGGCATCGTGCTCGCGCGTTCCATCGATGTCGGCCAGACCGTCGCCGCCTCGTTCACCGCTCCCACGCTTTTCACCATCGCCGAGGATTTGAAAAAAATGGAGCTCCTCGTGAATGTTTCCGAAGCGGACATCGGGCGCATCGAAACCGGCCAGAATGCCGATTTCAGCGTCGATGCCTGGCCATCCCGCAAATATTCCGCCAAGGTCAAAAAGGTGGCGTTCGGCGCGGTCGGCACGGGCACCCCCGCCAAGGAAGGCACCGCCGCGTCCAACACCGTGGTCACTTACAGCACCGAGCTCGAGGTCAGCAACGAGGACCTCTCGCTGCGCCCCGGCATGACCGCCACCGTGGACATCTCCATCGTGGACAAGACGGACATCCTCGTCGTGCCCAACGCGGCGCTCCGCTTCGACCCCGTGGCCGCAATCGCAATCGCCAAGCCGAATGAGACCAAGAAAACCCTCGTCCAGAGCCTCTCGCCGGGTGGTGGCAGGCGCTGGCGGGGAACCCCCCCGCCGAAAGCGGGTTCCTCCGACGCCACCCCGAAGGTCTGGACTCTCAAGGACGGCGAGCCTTCGGAAATCGAGGTCACCACGGGAATTACCGACGGTCGCTTCACTGAAATCACCGGCGGGGAACTGGCCGCGGGAACCCCCCTCATCATCAGCGTCAAGCCACCCAAGACCGAATGAACGCCGAAACGCTCATTCAACTCCAAGGCATCACCAAGCGCTACGGCACGGGCGAAGCCGCGTTCCTCGCCCTCTGCGGCGTGGACCTCACGATCCATCGCGGTGAGTTCGTCGCCATCATGGGCCCCAGCGGATCAGGGAAATCCACGCTCATGAACCTGCTAGGTTGTCTCGATACCCCCACCGCAGGCTCCTACCGCTTCAAAGGCATCGAGGTGGAAACCCTCAACAAAGACCAGCGCTCGCTGCTCCGCCGTCACGCGCTCGGATTCATTTTCCAAGGCTTCAACCTCCTCGCCCGCACCTCGGCGCTGGAAAACGTCGAGCTTCCGCTACTCTATCGGGGCTACTCGCGGAAACAACGCCACGAGATGGCCCGCGAGGCGCTGGCCCAAGTCAGCCTCTCGGACAAGGAGCGCAACACCCCGGCCGAACTCTCCGGCGGCCAGCAGCAACGCGTCGCCATCGCCCGCGCCATCGTCACCCAACCCGACACCCTTTTCGCCGACGAACCCACCGGCAACCTCGATTCGAAAACCACCGTCGAAATCATGGCACTCCTCCGCAAGCTCAACACCGACCGCGGCATCTCCATCATCATGGTCACTCACGAGGATGAGGTCGCCGCCTGCGCCCGCCGCGTCATCAGTGTCCGCGACGGGCTGATTTCGTCGGATACGGTAAAGACGCAAGACACAAGACTTGAGGACACAAGATGAGAAATTCTCCATACACCGCCTCTTCCTCGCCCCTGGACTTCTGTCTTGAGTCTTGCGTCTTCAAATCTTGAGTCTCCCCGCCATGATCTTCAACGCCCTGCTCATCGCCATCCGGGAAATCCGCAGGAATCTCATGCGCTCGTTCCTCACCGTGATCGGCATCGTCATCGGCGTGGCCGCCGTCGTCACCATGGTCACCTTGGGCCGAGGAGCCACCGAGACCGTCAAACAACAGATTTCAAAAATGGGCAACAACCTGCTCATCCTCCGTCCCGGCCAAGGCTGGCGTGGCGACGGCGCGCCGATGTTCAGCTTGGCCGATGTCGAGGCCGTCCGCAATCAAGTGCCCGGCATCGCCTCGGTCGCCCCCCTCATTTCCAACAGCGCCCAGATGGTCTATCAGGAGCAAAGCCACAACTTCGACATCCAGGGCACCACGCCCAACTATTTCGGCATCGCGAACTGGACCCTCAGCAGCGGTCGTTTCTTCACCGAGCAGGAAGTGGCGGAATCCTCGCCCGTCTGCGTCATCGGGGAATCCATCCGCAAGGAACTCTTCGGCGAGGGCGTGGACCCCATCGGCAGCAAGATCCGCGCGAAAACCATGACGATGGAAGTCATCGGCGTCACCAACGTGAAAGGCCAGGGCGGCTTTGGCGACGACCTGGACGACAACATGATCACCCCCTACACCACCATCATCCACCGCCTGTCAGGCCGCCAAGGCGGCAGGGCTTTCAACCAAATCATGATTTCCGGCGAACAAGGTTACCCCGGCGCCAACATCGTCAGCGACGTCGCCGCCCTGATGCGGGAGCGCCGGAAAATCACTGCCAACGAGGATGACAACTTCAACGTCTTCGATTCACAGCAACTCGCCGAAGTGATCAGCTCCAGCACCAAGGTGATGACATCATTGTTAGGAGCCGTGGCCGGCGTCAGCCTGCTCGTCGGCGGCATCGGCATCATGAACATCATGCTCGTCTCCGTCACCGAGCGCACCCGCGAGATCGGCATCCGCCTCGCCATCGGCGCCCGCGCCCGTGAGGTCATGCTGCAGTTCCTCGTCGAGGCCGTCACGCTCTCCTGCGTCGGCGGAGTCGCGGGCATCGTGCTCGCCTACGGCCTCTGCGCGAACCTCGCCAAAGTCGTCGGCGCGCCCTTCCTATTCGATCCGAAAATCAACATGATCGCCTTCGTCTTCTCCGCTGCCATCGGCATCATCTTCGGCTTCATGCCGGCCCGCCGCGCCGCAGGACTCGATCCGATCGAGGCGCTCCGGCATGAGTAGGTCGGGAGTTGAGAGTTGAGAGAAAAAAGCAGATGAAAAGGCCGTCGTCAGGCCTACAGTGCCGCCACAAATTCCGGCAGCGTCACTCCGACCTGCTCGATCAGGCCCTTGAGCGTTCCCGGCTTGATCGGGCGGTGCATCGGCACCACGACAGTCCTCTCTTCCTTGCGCAGAATGCGATGCGAACCTGTCTGCCGTATTTCCACGAAGCCGAGCCGTCGCAGTGCCTTGGCCGCTTCTTCTCCGTTCACATCCCTCGGCAGCTTTATGCGAGCAGCAGCAGCGGGTCTTCGACGAAATGAAGCTGGATGCGCAGGGGTTTTCCACCTTCGGAAAAGTACCCTGCCACAGCGTCGCGCAGCATCGCCTCCAAGTCTGCAATGCTCTCACCCTGGGTGCAGATGCCGCCGCCTGTGGGATCATCCCACCGTGCCACAAACCCACCGGTTTCGTCGCAGGTGGAAACGTCGAAGCGAATGTCCATGCCGGTATATCGTTCATGAGCGGCAATGGTTCAAGCTCGTAAAAATGGTGTTGATTCGCAGATTCCTCACCATGAGCCCTATCACCATCGCCGCCGTCAAAGAACAAGCCGGGGAAATCCCCATCCACGCCGCGATCCACGCCCAGCTCCAGTCGCGCCGCG
>JBFZFJ010000433.1:0-5087 GCA_041306405.1 Verrucomicrobiales bacterium
TCCGGGGCGAAGGGGCGGGCGGGGTCTTTTACCAGCTTGGCACCCGCGCCAAAGGCATTGTCGCCGAGCGAGGCGAGCCACATGGCTCCCATCCCGGTGGTGTATTTGGAGAGGAAATGGCGGCGGGTGAGATGCGATAGCTCGCCGATGCGGAGGCGCTGTTCGAGGTCTTTCATTTGGTGAGCGAGGCGTCGAGGTTGAGGATCGTGTTGGCGGTGAGGGTGAGCGCGGGGTTCGGGCCGAGCTTAGCGTCCTTGCCGTAGGTTTCGCGGGAGAGGTCTTGAAAAAGGCCTTCGAGATCGGAGAGGGTCGCCTCATCGGGGAGGCGCTGGGTGCAGGCGATGAAGGCGTGTTTGATCTGTGCGCGGATCTCGCCGGAATGGGCGGACAGGCGTGCGGCAAGCGCCACGGCGGCCTCGATGTGGGCGGGGTCGTTCATGGTAACGAGCGCTTGGAGCGGTGTGTTGGATATGAGGCGGCGGGCGGAGCAGAGATCGCGGCTGGGCGCATCGAAAGTCAGTTGGCCGGGGAAACCGCTGGTGCGTTTCATGTATGTATAGACCGCGCGGCGGAACTTGTCCTCACCCGGGGATTCTTTCCATTCTGCGCCGCTGTAAACCGAGTTCCAGATGCCATCCGGTTGCGGAGGGAATACGGAGGGGCCGAACATTTTCCTAGATAGCAGCCCGCCGACGGCAAGAGCTTGGTCGCGAACCATTTCCGCGGTGAGGCGGTTGCGTGGGCCGCGGGCGAGGAGCTGGTTCTTGGGGTCTTTGGAAACGAGTTCCGGCGATGCGGCAGAGGCTTGGCGATACGTCGAGGAGAGGGCGATCTCGCGGAGGACGGCTTTGACAGACCATTTGTGATCGTTCTGGAAACGGAGGGCGAGGTGGTCGAGGAGTGGGAGGTTGGATGGAGGTATGCCTGAAGTGCCGAAGTCCTCGGCGGATTCGACGATGCCGATTCCGAACATCTCGCCCCACAGACGGTTGACCATCACGCGGGCGGTGAGAGGGTTCTCGCCGCTGACGAGCCAGCGCGCCATGTCGAGGCGGTTCGCGGTGTCTCCGCCCGGATAGCCTTTTTTCAGGAGGTTGGGGACATCGGCTTTGACGGTATGTTTCTTGGTGAGGCGGTTGCCGCGGGCGAACACGCGGGTGTCGCGTCGCGCGTTCGGAGCGCGGTCGCGCATCACCGGGACTTCGGTGCCTTTCAGGGTGGCCATGCGGTCGGTGTTGGCGATGACACTCTGCCATTTCGCGGCGCGCGCGGGATCGCTGAGGAGGGATGGGTAGCGCGCATCCGAGGCCGTCTCGATGCGGAATTTGCGGAGGTAGGTGCCTTGGCTCCCGTTGGCATTCGCGCCGTGGGAGAGGGAGATTTCGATGCGGTCTTCGGGCGTGATTTCGACGCGTTGTGCGGGCAGCAGCACGAATTGGCGCGGGCCGGTGAGGCGCGGGTATTCCCCGAAGCCCACTCCACCGCCGCCCTTGCCGCCGGGGCCGGAGAAACGTTCGAATTTTTTACCGTCCGGTTGGCCGGTGAATGCACTCATCGGATCCGAGGACCCGGCCAAATAATCGGCGAAAATCTCAGCGATGGGGATGGGCTGGCGGGAGCCGTCGGGGGAGACTTTCTCCATTTTGAAATCAATAACCATCACACCCATTTCCGGCCAATTTTTCGGGTCGTCGCTGACGGGGAAGATGGAGATTTTTAGCGCATCGAAGGGTTCGGTACTGGCGTTGACCTTGTGGGTCACTCCCCAGCGGAGAGTTCCCTCGCTGACGATGAGGCCGGTGCCATCGATCGTCAGGGTTCCAAATTTGGGGGTGAGGACATGGTTGCCGAGGGGTTTCCATGCGGCATCGGAAATTGCCCGGCCATCGGCGTTGAGTTGTTCGCGCAGGGTCCGGGTGTCGCGTTCGAGCACAACGAATTCGTCGCCCGCGAGTTTCAGTTTGGGAAACTCGTTGTTGAGGTCGGAATCCTCGGATTGGTTGAAGAAATCCATGAACTCGTAGAACTCGTCGTGCGCGATGGGATCGTAGGGGTGGTCATGGCACTGGACGCAGCCGAAGGTGGTGGCCTGCCACGTCGTCCAGACGGTGGAGACGCGGTCGATGACGGCGGCGACGCGGAATTCCTCGTCGTCGGTGCCGCCTTCGGTGTTGGTCTGGGTGTTGCGGTGGAAAGCGGTGGCGAGGATCTGGTCGGGAGTGGCGGCGGGGAGCAGGTCGCCGGCCAGTTGCTCGACGGTGAACCGGTCGTAGGGCATGTCGGAGTTGAGTGATCGGATGAGCCAATCCCGCCATGGCCAGATATCGCGATGGGGGTCATTCTCGAAACCGAAGGTGTCGGCGTAGCGTGCGAGATCGAGCCAGACGGCAGCCCAGCGTTCGCCGTAAGCGGGGGAGGCGAGGAGTCTGTCGACGGCCGTCGTTCGCGCATTGGTGGGGTCTGTTTTCCAGGCAGACTCCACCTCAGCGAGTTCCTCCAAGGATGGAGGGAGACCGGTTAAATCGAAGGAGACGCGGCGCAGCCATTCCCCGGGAGCGGCTTCCGGGGCGGGTTCGAGGCCGGATTCCTCGATTTTCCTTAGAACATGGCGGTCGAGCGAGGAGGTGAGCCAGGATTCGTTTTTGAGTCCGGTCACTTGCATCTCCACCGGTGGCATGAAGGCCCAGTGTTCTTCCCATTTCGCTCCTTCAGCGATCCATTTCTCCAGTTTGGCGATCTCTGCTGAGGAAAGGGGCTGGCCGTGCTTCGGCTGGGGCATGATCTCATCAGGATCTTTGCTTTTCACACGGCTAATCATTTCCGATTTCTCCGGCTTGCCCGGCACCACGGGGATATTTCCGGATTCGCCTTCTATGAGTAGGCGGTCGCGGAAAACGAAGGAGATACCGCCCGCTTCTTTCACACCGCCGTGGCAGGCGGAGCAGTGTTTAGTGAAGATGGGGCGGATGTCGCGGTTGAATCGGATCTCCTCGGCGTTGCTTGTCGATGAGAGGAATCCGCTGGCCAGAGCAGATGCGATGATACGTATACAAGACATATTTTTATGAAAACGAATGATTATTGCTTTAGCTTACACCAATATTTGGGTAGGTCAAAGGAGAACTCGGCGTACAAGGTGCATTGGTGTTGGCGGATGGCGCGGGAATGTGCATCTTTCGCGGCAGTTCGAAGGTATGAAGATTTTTAGTTACAGAGATGTGGGATTTGAGGCGTTTGAGGAGGATCCGGGTGATCAGAAACCCCGTGAGCGTCAGGAAGTAAAACAGACCGATCTCAAAGGGAATGCCGCCGCGCCAGGCGGGAGGGGCCCAGTGCAGCCACATCACGCCCAGCACCGCAAAGGCGCGCCAGCCGTCGAGTTGTGTGTTGCGTCCGGAGTTCAAGTTGCGCGATGTATCCCACGACTTTCCCGGAATCACAAGATGATTGCCACTCTTCTTCGTCCCCGCCCTGCGACTCCTCAGCAGCCCGGCAGGTAGTTCGTGCTGTATGGCTAACCACACGAGTCGCCAGACCAGTAGGCACCGAACCGGGCGAGTTGGTCCTCGCCGAGGACGCCGGGAATCGCCGGATCGCGTCCGAATTGATGGCAGGCCTCCCGCCAAAGATTGCTGCGGACATAGCGCTGGTGTTCCAGCGGCCAACTCGTCCGCAGGAGCCACTCCAGAGTCTCTTCCGGCCTGCCGGTAGCAAGGGCGAGTGAGGCACGCCGTTCCATGATGCGGAGATGTTCAGGAGCTGCTTCCAGTAATTCGGCCCGCTGGTCATGTCTGCCAAGTGCATGCAGCAATTCATCAAGCTCCACCACGGCGATTGGATCGTGCAGGGGGCCGCTTTCAAGGTGGATGACGGCTGCGGCCGGGTTGTCGAGGGCTTTCCAGCAGATCAATCCCGCGATGCGTTGGGCTGAGGGTTGCGGGTCATCTTTCACCAGCGCGAGTGCCTCATGGCAGCGGTTGCGTGCGATGAGCCAGAGGGCGAGTGATTCGTTGGCATTGGCTCCGCGTAATGCGTCTTCAAGTTCCAATCCAGGTGGCACGGTGGATTGCGGCAGTGGTCCGGCGTCATTGAGGAAAGCCTCCCATTCGCATTGCCAAGCAGAATGGGCATGACCGAGCCATGGGGTTTCTCCGCTCCATGCAGGCAGTGGAAATGAGGGCAGCGCGGCGCGATCAAAATCCTCCCGTGCGGTGACCGGCATCCAGTATTCTTCAAACCGCACCTCACCGCCCCTCGGGAATGGCGGCTTCTGGTTTTGGTCTTCGAGCGGTCCGCTCTGGATTTCAGAGTACCCCGTCAATCCGTCGGTGGACGCCTGCGCCCATGACCGATCATCGCCGAAGCCGTAGGTCCATAATTTCTTCCCGGGCACTTGCGCGGGATCCGCAATGTGGAGCAACCCGCTGCCGGCATCATGATGATAGACACCGAATGTGTTGCCGCTTCCCGGCTTCCAGAAGAAGCCGGTCATTTGTGTGATGTTCCGTTCCCAGTTGCTGCCGTCCTGCGGCCAAGTGATGTCGCTGAGCCTGCGGTCATGGCGCAGGGCCGGACCTTCCGGATAGACAAACTCGGTCTCCGGGGTGGAGGGCACAGCGCAGTTGGTCCACATCATCCACGGGTGGTCGCGTGCGGTCTCGTTGCGCAACGCGGTGCGCTGGATCAGGATCGGACTGTTGCCTAACAATCCAAGTTCGACCACCCATTCCATGCCGGTGCGGGCCTCGCGCTCGCCCACGCGGATGAAGGCGTATTCGCCATCAGGGGTGCCGATGGCTCCGGTGGAGAATCCGACCGGATCGATCGAGGTTGGCGAGTGGGCGATGGGGAAGTTGAACTCAATGCCGCCGGAAATAAAGGCCCATACGGGCAGGATGCGCACGGGTTTGACGACGGAATTGGCAAACAACAGTTCCTTGCCGGTGGTTTTGTTGAAATAGCTCAGGACCCGCCCGCCGAGGTCGGGACAGACGCCGACCCTGACGACATCATTCTCCAGCACCAGTAGACGGAACTCGCGCTGCACGGAGTCGGTCAGCGTGTCGCCATAGCTGGTGTATGGAAAC
>JBFZFJ010000434.1:0-3117 GCA_041306405.1 Verrucomicrobiales bacterium
GTTTGCGCCCTATCACGACTCCCCCACGCCACGACAATCCGGCCGGTGAGGAAGTCAGCGCCATCGGTCGGCGAGGTCCCCCGGTCCCGCTCGAAGCCGTCGCCAAAGCCGTCGCCATCCACATCGTAAATCGCATCGCTCGTGCCGGTCTGATCTTCTTCCACCTCCTCGCTCAGTCCGTCACCATCGGCATCTTCCTGGCGGTCATCCAAAAATCGCAGGACGATCACCTCCTCGTAAGGATTCAGCGAGTCGTCTCTCGCCCGCACCCGGATGCTGAAGGATTTCGGGTCCGACTCGTAATCCCGGTCGATCCGCCGGCTCACGAACAATTGGTTTCCCGAAATGTGGAAGCGCCCGTTATCCAGTGAACCGCTTCCATGGACCAATTCGAACGTGTGAACATCATCCGCCTCCGAATCCGCCGCGCTCAGGCTTCCCACCACCGTCTCAGCCGGGCTGTTTTCCATCACCGCGGCCGGACTCAGAGTGATGGCCGTGGGTGAACCCCCTTGGAAAACGCGAATCCAGATCACTTGGGCCAGCCGCCCATGGTCGGTATCCACTTGAATTTGCACCGACCGTCTCGCCGCGTCCGCCACCGTTCCCGTGATGAGCCCGCTCACCGGATCGAGCGATAGTCCGGCGGGCAATCCAATCGCCGAAAAGCGACTCGGAACCGCATTCGCAACGACGATCTGATGCGACAACTTCACCCCGGGCGCGGCGGAGATTCTCGAGCTGCTGGTGATCTCGGGAAGACCCGCCGTTTGCCGGAGCGCGAGGCTGTGAAGCAGGCCTGCGGAAATCGACTTCACCTGGCCCCGCGCCGCCGCCGGGATCAGCGCCTGCCCGTTCTCGTTAGACCCCCACGCCACCACCGAGCCGTCGCCCTTCAGCGCGAGACTGTGAAATCCTCCTGCCGCGATCCCCACCACATCGGCCAGATCCGCAGGCACGTCCGCCTGGCCGTCCAAGTCATAGCCCCAGCAAACCACCGTCCCGTCGCTCTTCAATGCCATGCAGTGAAACCGCCCCGCGGAAATGGCCACCACGTCACACAAGCCCGCCGGCACGGTCGATTTCCCCCATGACTCGCCGTTGAAATTCTCGCCCCACGTCACCACCGAGCCGTCGCCCTTCAGGGCCAGGCTATAGAACCCGCCCGCATCGATGGCGACCACGTCATTCAGGCCCGCAGGCACCGTGCATTCCCCCCTAAGGTTGCGCCCCCAGGCGACCACCGTGCCGTCAGCCTTCAGGGCCAAACCATGCACCCTGCCGGCCGCGATCCCTATCACACTCCCCAAACCCTCCGGCGGCCTCAGCATTCCGCCATCGTCATATCCCCAAGCCACCACGCCGCCGTCGGCTTTCAACGCGAGGCTGTGGGCCGAGTCTTCCACCCAGTAATCGCCACCCGCGGCGACCGCGACCACCTGGCCCAAGCCCGGAGGCACGTTGTTTTGTCCATAGCCATTGAATCCCCCCCACGCGGCGACCGTGCCATCGTCCAACAGACCCAAGCTGTGAGATTGGCCGGTTGAAAGCGCCAGAATCACCGAGCCGACCGGAGCCTCCAACTCGCCGGCCTCGTTGCTCCCCCAGCCGACCAACGGGTAGTCCGGCCACTCGCCGGCATCCACGGGCGAGGAGTTTTTCAGAATCTCGATCCGATCGCCAAACCCGTCACCGTCCGTATCGAAGCGCGAATCACTGGTCCCGCGGACATCCTCCTCTTCCGCCTCACTCATGCCGTCGTGATCCGCGTCCTCGGTCCTGTCGTCGGTCATCTCGATCACAAAAGCCTGCTCGTGGAATTTGCCCTTGGCGTCCGTCGCCCTCACCCGGATCGGATAGGCCGACTGCTTTTCGAAATCCAGGAACCTGACACCGCTCTCGTAGCGCAGCCGCAGTTCATCGCCGGAAATGGAGAAACCGTGGTTGGCCGACGATCCGGTTCCATTGACCAACGACAACACATGGCTGTCCCCGGCGGCTGCATTCACCACCGCCAAGGTTCCGACCACCGTCCCGTCCGGCTCATTTTCCACCAGCCGCCAGCCACTCAGGCTGATTCCGGCGGGAACCTCCGCGCGGACGGAAAAGAGACTGCCTGCGAACAACCACCCCAAGCCCGCAAGAGCTAAGAAAATCCGGAATCCGGGCATCACCAGGGGGAAGGACATCTGAGGGGAACCAGGCGGGAAAACACCTGAATCCAAGCCGTATATTCTCAGACGAAACAGCGATCGCTGTCAATCTCGCTTTCAACCCCGCCGCCTCCGCAGCGGCCGGGACCACCCGCGGATAAATAAATCATCGAGTATCCCAAAGCATTCCTGAGTCCGCCCCCCAAACCGTTTGACAGATCAGTGCTTTCCGGGACCCGTGAAGTCCACCCCTCCACCCGAATCCACCTCCATGAAAATCAATTCCTCGCTCGCAAACCGTTTGCGGCTCTCGTCCTGTCTTGCCCTGGCCACACTGGCTTTCTCTGTCGGAAATGCGGTGGCGGTGACTTATGGAGGAATAGGAAACACTTTGCCAAATGGAGGCACTCTTCCGAATGGCAATCAAACCGGCGACATTTTCAATTGGCAGTTGAGCGGCGCGACAGGGACGATATTCCCCGTTTGGACAGGCGATCCCAAAAACACTAAAATAACCACCGCAACATTCAACGCAACCTTCAGCGGTTTGACCCTTTCAGACCCATTTTGGGGCCCCGCCAATGGAACGCGCACGTGGACGGCAATCACGGGTTTGAGCGCTACTCCCACGTTCTCCTCAACGACCTTTGGATCCTATACCGCTGGCTACGGCACCTTCTCAACAGCCGCGCCCCTTACTGGTTTTGGCTTGAATGTGGTTTGGACTCCGGTCCCCGAGCCCTCCAGCGCGCTCGCCGGCCTCTTGCTCACCGCCGGCCTTCTGCGCCGCAAGCGCCGCTGAGGCGCGCGGCGATCGACCCTCTTGACGCAAAAAGGCGGACCGCGATGGTCCGCCTTTTTCGTGTCTTCCCCGCCAGCGTGGTCCGCCTACGGCCCCGCGCTGCGGGGAAGACACGAAAAAGGCGGACCATCGCGGTCCGCCTTTTTGCGTCAAGAGGGTCGA
>JBFZFJ010000435.1:0-2731 GCA_041306405.1 Verrucomicrobiales bacterium
CCGATCTCTCTTGCTACGGCAGCACCTTCCACGAATCACCCAATCTCGATAAACTCGCCGCCCTGGGAATGCGCTTCACGCAGGCATATTCGAGCAGTCCGTATTGCTCGCCTTCACGCGCCGCCATCATGACCGGACGTCATCCGGCCCGCCTGAAGATCACGGATTACATCCCGAGCAATGGCAAGAGTGGCAAACTGCTGCCCGCACAGATGAAGATGGAACTACCGCTCGAGGAAGTGACCATGGCCGAGGTGCTGCGCGATGCGGGCTATGCGACGTGGCACGTTGGAAAATGGCATCTTGGCGATTTCGGCTACTACCCCGAGGACCAGGGCTTCCAAGTCAACATCGCTGGGCACGCGGGCGGACTGCCGCCGAGCTTCTTCTGGCCTTACGGCAACAAGCTCAACGAAGCGGTGCCGAAGCCGAAAGGCGGCAGCTATCACTCGCGAGGTGTGCCCGGTGTTGTCACCGGCGGAAAAGAAGGCGAGCACCTCTGCGACCGCCTCACCAGCGAAGCGATGAAGCTGATCGAAATGCGCAAACAAGAGCAGCCCTTCTTCCTCTACCTGCCTTTCTACGACGTGCATACGCCCATCATGGCGAAGCCCGAACTCGTGAAGAAATACGAGGCGAAAGCCGCACGCCTCGGTCTGCCACCCGTGCCGAAAACACCTCGCTTCACCGAGGACAACCGCGCCCACGGCGGCATCGAGGCCAAGATGCCGGAAACCCAGGTGAACCCGATCTATGCCGCCATGATCGAGACGATGGACGCCAACGTCGGTCGTCTCATGGCGAAACTCGACGAACTCGGCATCACCGACAACACGCTGATCCTCTTCACGAGCGACAACGGCGGCCACAACGTCACCAGCAATCGCCCGCTCCGTGGCGGCAAAGGCTGGCTCTTCGAAGGCGGAGTGCGGGAACCGTGGATTGTCAAATGGCCCGGCGTCACCAAGCCCGGCTCCGTCTGCGACGTGCCGGTGATGAACACCGACATCCTGCCTACCATCCTGGAAGCCTGCGGATTGCCGGCCCAACCGGACCTCCACAAAGATGGCGTCAGCTTCGCCTCGTTGCTCCGCGGTGACACCAAACCCGTGCATGACGCCCTCTTCTGGCACTTCCCGCACTACGGCAACCACGGCAGCGGCCCGTGCAGCAGCGTGCGTGTCGGCGAGTGGAAACTCATCCACTGGATCGAGGGCGACAGCGTGGAGATGTTCAACCTCGCCACCGACCCCGGCGAAAAGACCGACCTCACCGCGCAGCAACCCGACCGCGCCAAAGACCTCCGCGCCCGCCTCGACGCCTGGCGCAAGGAAACCGATGCCAACCTGCCGAGACCGAAGTAATGAAACACACCCTCACACTGCTCACCACCCTCCTGCTCGCGCCGCTGGCGGCGCTGCCGGCCGCCGAGGCGCGGAAACCGAACATCATCGTCATCCTCGCGGATGACCTCGGGTATGCGGACCTCGGTTGCCAGGGATCGAAGGACGTCATCTCACCGCACATGGATTCGCTGGCGGCAAACGGCGTGCGCTGCACCGCTGGTTATGTCTCTGCGCCGCAATGCTGCCCGTCGCGGGCGGGCCTGATGACAGGACGGTATCAGAATCGCTTCGGTTATGAGACCAATGATGAGACCAAAAAAGGCGGGCTGCCGCCGGGCGAGCGGACCATGGCGGATCGCTTGAAAGCGGCGGGATATGTGACGGGAATGGTGGGCAAATGGCATCTGGGCGATGGCGAGAATCGGCGGCCCTATCAACGTGGCTTTGACGAGGCCTTCTGGCATGCGAACGGCGGCGTGTTGTTCCCCGACAAGAAGACCGGCTTCATCGGTAATCTGCATCGTGGCGCCGAGCCGGTGCGGGAGAAAGCATACTCCACCGACGCCTTCGGACGCGAGGCGGCAGCCTTCATCGAGCGGCACCAGCGCGAGCCGTTCTTCCTCTATGTCGCCTTTGTGCCGCCGCACTGGCCCATGGAGGCCAAGCCGGAGCATCTGTCGCAGTTTGCCCACGTCCCCGATCTGCATAGGCGCACCATGCTGGGCATGATGGCCTCGCTCGATGAGAACGTGGGTCGCGTGCTCACGAAACTGCGCGAGACAAAACTGGAGGAGAACACGCTGATCTTCTTCCTCAGCGACAACGGCGGCGCGACCGGCAAGCCGCGCCGGCAACCAGACGCTGTTTTCCAATACGGCCAAAACGCCTCGAAGAACGATCCGTGCCGCGGCGTGAAGGGCGAACTGCTGGAAGGCGGCATCCGCGTGCCTTTCCTCGTGCAATGGAAGGGCCGTCTCCCGGCGGGCAAGACCTACGACCAGCCGGTGATCAGCCTCGACATCCTGCCGACCGCGCTGGCGGCGGCGGGCGCGGAGACGCAGCCCGACTGGAAACTCGACGGCACCGACCTGTTACCCTTTTTGAAAGGTGAAAAAGAGTCGGCGCCCCATGACGCGCTCTACTGGCGCTTCCGTTTTCCCTCGACGAAGCCCGCTGAGAGTCGCTGGGCGATCCGTCAGGGGGATTGGAAGCTCGTGAAAAACGGCACCGCGCCCGTATCGCTCTACCACCTCCCCACGGACATCGGTGAAACCCGCGATCTCGCCGCCGAGCAGCGCAAGCGTGTCGCCAGGCTGAAGCAAGCCTATCAGGCCTGGGACGCAGAGAACCAGGATCCGTTCGGAGGGGATGCCACTGCCGCCAAG
>JBFZFJ010000436.1:0-6832 GCA_041306405.1 Verrucomicrobiales bacterium
TATCGAAGGATTCAACAACCTCATTGCAAGGATGGTCCACAAGGCCTGCGGATACCGCGATTTGGACTATCTCGAACTCAAACTCCGCCATCGTTCCGTCATGCGTTGACGACGAAGAACCTGAAAAAAGAGCACTTAAAGATGATAAGCCTGTAGGGGGAATAACCGTCTATAGAGAGAAACCAATCTGGCTAGCTTTTTTGAAGAAGCGTAGCGACGGGAGATTCGATCCAATTTCAGATCCTTATGATTCGGCAGATTCTTTTAGAGAGATTCACGGTTCGTCATTCTATGTAACACCCTAAAAGAAATAGCAGAACAAGTCGAGACACAGCAACCCTTATCAGCCGCCCTGTTTACATGATCTTCCGTAGTTTTAACCTCAACCCCGTGATCGACGTTCGCTCCCGCTGATAGGCTTGCGTGCTCTTTGACGCTCGCTCGCTAGAAACTACTGATGTATCTGCGCTTCCAGACCATGATCCCTGATCCCCAGCCTGGCCGTCCGACCGTGAATGGGGTCCGCTCTCTCTATTTAACAATAATGTGAATCCGTGAGCATTGACTCCCTTCACTCCATCCGCCGGATGCCGAGGGGGTTGGCGTCCTGGAGTTCGGCGGGCAGGGCGGCGTCCGGGAAGCTTTGCCAGGCGACGGCTCGGCAGAAGCGGAAGATGGCCATGGTGCCGACGGAGGTGCTGCGTCCGTCGGAGGTCGCCGGGAACGGGCCGCCGTGGACCATGCTGTTGCAGACCTCGACGCCGGTGGGGAAGCCGTTGGAGATGAGGCGGCCGGCGCGCTGCTGGAGGGCGTGGACCAGACTCGCGTGAGTGGCGAGTTCCGCTTCGCTGGCGAAGATGCTGGCGGTGAGCTGGCCTTCGAGCTTGGGGATGGCGGCTTCGATTTCGCCAATCGATCCGCGCACGATGAGGGTGGCGGGGCCGAACATTTCGCCTTGCAGGGATTCGTTTTTCAGGAAGTCGCCGATGGAGACGACGAACACCGCAGGCGCGCCCTGGCCGGGGCCGGCTTCGTTGGCGGAGCGGGCGAGGGTGGTCACGCCGCTTGCATTGGCGAAGGCGGCGGTGGAATCGGCAAAGGACTGGCAGATCGACGCGTTGAGCATCATGCCCGGCGTGCCGGCTTCGACGAGCGACTTGAGTTTTGCGAGAAACGCATCGCCCTTGTCGTCGGGCAGGAAGACCAGGCCCGGATTGGTGCAGAATTGGCCGACGCCGAGGGTGAGTGAGCCGAAGAAGGCTTCCGCCAGGGCTTCCTCGCCCCGCGCGAGCGCGCCGGGCAGGATGACGACCGGGTTGACCGAGCTCATTTCCGCGTAAACCGGGATCGGCTGCGGACGACTGTTGGCTGTAGCCATCAGCGCGGTGCCGCCGGATCGCGAACCGGTGAAGCCGACGGCCTGGGTGACCGGGTGTTTGACGACCGCCTGGCCGACCTTGCGACCGCCGCCGTAAAGCACCGAGAAGACGCCCTCGGGCATGCCGGTCGCCTGGGCGGCGCGAATCACGGCGTTTGCCACGATTTCGGCGACGCCGGGATGCGACGCGTGGGCGACGACTACCACCGGACAACCGGCGGCAAGGGCGGAAGCGGTGTCGCCGCCAGCCACCGAGAAGGCGAGCGGGAAATTGCTGGCGCAGAACACGGCCACCGGGCCTAACGGTCGCAGCATCGAGCGCAGGTCCACTTTCGGGATCGGCTTGCGGTCGGGATCGGCGCGTTCGATGCGGGCATCGACCCACGAGCCTTCCCCGATCTGGCTGGCGAACATGCGGAGCTGGCCGGTGGTGCGGCCGGTTTCGCCGCGGAGGCGGGCTTCGGGCAGCGCGGTTTCCAGCTGGCCGCGTTCGACGAGATCTTCCACCACTCCTTCGATTTCCGTGGCGATGGCGCGGAGGAATCCGGCGCGGGCTTTTCCTGACAGGCTGGAGTAAACCGGGAAGGCTGCGGCGGCGAGGGCCATGGCGCGCTCCACTTCCTCCGGCGTGGCGGAGCGGTAGGCGGGTTCTAACGAATTTCCTGTTCCGGGTTGGATGCCGGTGCCGCAGGTTTCGGTACCGGTGGAGCGGGAGTAGCCGATGAAGGAGGTGCCGAGGAGTGGAGTGATCATGGGAGTGTTGAAGAGAAGAAGAGAGCAGGGGGCGAGACGCCCCCTGCACGGTCTGGAGCAGGGATGCTCCAACCACGGTCAGAGTGCCGGCGCGGTGGCGAGGGCTTTTTCGATGATGGCGGTGGCTTCGGCGAGCTCGGCGCCGACGAGTTGGAGGCGCGGCGGGCGGACGCGGTTGTTGCCGAGTTTGCCGCCGGTGGCGAGGTTCTGCTGGAGCTTGATGAGCTGCACGAACTTAACGACGGTGTCCATGCGCAGCATCGGCAGCATCCAGTGATAGATCGGCATCGCCTCCTCGATGCGGCCGGTGGTGCCGAGTTCGAAGAGTTTCACGTTATAGGCCGGGAAGGCGTCGCCGACGCCGGTGATCCAGAATTCCGCGCCCATGGCGAAGGCTTCGAGGGCGCAGTCGTCCACGCCGATGCCAAGGGCGAGGCGCTTGCCCATGAGCTCGCGGATGCCGGCGATGCGACGGGCGTCGGTGGAGGATTCCTTCACGGCGGCGGCGTTGGGAAGCTCGTCGGCGAGTTCCTTCAACTGCGCGGGAGTGAAGTCGGTTTTGTAGGCGACGGGGTTGTTATAAATCACGCAGGGCAGATCGGTGGCGGAGATGACGGCGGTCATGTGGGCCTTCATTTCGCGCCAGTCGGACGAGTAGAGGTAGGGCGGCAGCACCATCAGGCCGCGGCAGCCGTTGTCCTTGGCGGCCTTGGCGAGATCGACGCATTCCTTGGTGGAAAGCGCGGCGATGCCGGGAATGATCGGGGTCCCGGGCACGGCGGCGACGTAGGTTTTCTGCAACGCGACTTTCTCGGCGAAAGAGAGCGTGGCGCCCTCGCCCAGCGAGCCGTGGACGACGATGGCGCTGCAGCCGTGCTCGATGAGCCATTGGCCGTGCTCGGCCATCAGGGCGTGGTCGATGCTGAGGTCGGCGTTGAACTGGGTCAGTGTGGCGGGCATGACGCCCTTCCATTGGATACTCATGGTGGTGGTTGTGTTGGTTAGGATATGGTTGAAAACGAATGTGGCATCAATTGTTGGAGGAAGCCGGCTTTTGCTGCGTGAGCGCGAAAACCAACATCATGCAGAAGAACAAGGTGTTGAGAAGAAGGCCGACCGAGAAATGCCAAATGGTGGCGACCACCAGGATCACGGACAAGGGAATAAGAAACGCCTTCACCCAAAAGCCTCCCCGCGTGTTGAAGGAATGGTTGGGATCCTTTTCCGAAGCGGAAATGACGTGGTTGTAGAGGAACAACGCGCACAACGAACCGAGGCCGATCGCGCCGAAAAGATACCAGAGCGAGTAGGGTTCGTAGGTGTCCCAGAGCACCTGCTTGGCCTGGAATGCGTCCATGCCCATTTTTTCATGGAAGAATGCCAGCAGGTCGCCTTTCGGAATCGCAGCCACTTGCGCCTTGTCCACGTGCAGTTGGTCCACCAGGTAGCGGCGGGCGAGGACCACCTTGTCGCAGTTGTTCTCGTAGTAGTGGCCGGCGATGATGGAGCCGATCGACGCGCCGATGCCGACGGTGAAGTTCGAGTAGCCCATGTACTGGCCTTTTTTGCCTTCCGGTGCGATGCGGGAAAGATAGCCAAGGTTGCTAGGCGCGGCGGTCATCTCACCGACGGAATAGATCCCGATGCAGAAGAGGATCCACCAGCCGCTCATTGATCCGGTCAGGCAGAAGATCGCGATGATGGTGAAGATGATGCCCGTAATGATGCCGGAGAGCGGTCGGAACTTGCCGGTGAAGTAGCCCGCGACGAAGGCGAAGATGCTGATGAGAAGGGAGTTGAAATTGAGCATCCACTCCTGGGTGAGGTTGCCATCGTGAACGGTGGGCACGCCATTGCCAAAAATGCTCTTGAGGAAATTCGCGGCGTCACGCGAGTCCACCCAATCGTCGATGAAGTTCGGCAGGATGTCGAAGAACTGCTGGTTCATCAGCCAGAACCCGCAAAAGGCGATCGTATAGAAAAACAGCCGCGGGTCGAGCAGGCCGCGCACGGAATCCAACAGCATCCGGCCAGGCCCGGGTAGCACGACGCCTTCGGCGTGTTTGTGAGCGGGTTCCTCGAAAAAGAAGAGCGGAATGAAGTTCAGCGCGATGGCTGCGGAGCAGGCGAGGAAGACGTACTCGTAATCGAGAACGCGCAGGTATCCCGCCAGCAGCGGGCCGACGAAGCCGCCGACGTTGACCATTTGATAGAAGAGCCCCCAGCCCAGCGAGTAGGTGTCCTTGGTCACCCGGTTGGCGATGAGCCCCTGCACGCCCGGTTTGAAAATGGCCGTGCCCAAGGCGAGGAACAAGAGACCGAGGGTGAAAATCTCATATGCGTGATCCGCTTTCAGCGCGCGGGCCTCGGCCAGCGGCATGCCGGCTAACATCTCCGCAAGCGGAAGCGTGTAGCCCATGATGAGATAACCGATGATCTTGAGGACCGTGGACGCCGCGATGTTGAGCTTGTAGCCGTAGCGGTCCGCGAAACCGCCGGAGAGGATGGGCACGAACGACTGGATCACGAGGGCGAAGGCGAAGATGTTCCCCTTCTGGATTTGGGTGAGTTCCGGGCCGCCCTTGCCGAGAGAATCCACCATGAACACGGGCAGCATCACCCGCACGCCATAGTAGGCGAAGCGCTCGATCAGTTCCATCCAGTTGCACCACCAGTAGGTGCCGTCGAAGGACTTGAGCTGGGTCATGAACGGCATGGGAGACGTGCCGGAGGATGAATCGGATTCTGGTTTCATGGGGCGGGAAAATCAGGAGTTTTGGATTTGATAGATACGCGCCGCGTTGCCGCCCCAGAAAGCGGCTTGTTCGGCGGAGCTCAGATTTTTCGTCAGATCGGCGCAAACGCGCGTCCATTCGGCGTGGCTGGAGCGGAGCAGGCAGACCGGCCAGTCGGAGCCGAACATCACGCGTTGCGGGCCGAAGGCTTCATACACCGTCTCGAAGTAGGGGCGCAGCAGTTCAAGGTCCCATGTCTCTCCGCGGACTTCGGTGAGCATTCCGGAGACCTTGCAGGAGACGTTTTCCCGCTTGGCCAGCTCGCGGATGCCGCTGGCCCACTGGGTGTCGAAATTTCCCGCCGCGATGCGCGGCTTGGCGATGTGATCGACGACGAACGGCTGGTTGGGATGGCGATCCACGAACTGGATCGTCTGCGGCAGGTGCTTCCAGAAAATCAGGATGTCATAGACGAGTTCGTATTTCGCGAGGTTGCGGATGCCTTCGTTGAAATCGGGGCGTAGGATGAAATCATCGTCCGGCTCGTCGTGCACCACGTGGCGGACACCGGCGAGTTTCGGGTGGGCGGCGTAGCGTTCGAGGAATGGCTCGCCGCCGTTCTCGCACAGGGGCACCCAGCCGACCACCGCCTTGATGCGCGGGTTGGCATCGGCAATGCCTAACATGAAATCCGTTTCCCCGATCATCTGGCGGGCCTGGACGGCGACGCTGCCATCGATGCCGGATTCGTCGAGCGCGGCGTTCAGGTCGGCGGAAAGGAAGTCGCGGCGGATGACCGCGTGCGCCTCGCTCATCCAGACGTAGTCGGTGTCGTTGATCTCCCAAAGGTGGTGGTGGCTGTCGATTTTCATGCTTTAAATCAGTCCACCTTGCCCCACACCCGTTCCATCTCGGCGTAGCAGGCCGGGTCGTGCTGGCTGAGTTCGGCGCGGACGAAGGGATAGAAGTCGTTGTGGTAGAGATAGGCTTCGGTGGCCTCGGCGAAGTATTCCTTGTGGTTGGTGGTGGCGTAGTGCTTCACGGTCTCGCCGGTGTAGAGCAACGATTTCGCGTAGATGCTTTTTTTCATCGCGTCATCATAGACTTTGATGATCGCCGGATCTTCGAAGCCGAGCACCTGGTCGTGATAGGCGTGAGCGAGTTCGTGGAGGATGACGGCGGGATGCTTGAGCATCTGCTGGCGGGAAAGGAGTTCGGCGGCACGGGGGATGTGGACTTTTTTCACCAGCCGGGGGTCATAGCCATGTTCGGTGATCCAATCGAGGTCGGGATGATACTGCATGTTGCCCAGCTCCGGATGCGAGTGCTCGATGAAGATTTCCATCTTGCGCAGTTCGGCGAGTTGTTTTTCCGGCATGAGGACGGTGAGGCGTTCCAGATGGTTTGCGAGCATGCTGAGCGAGCGTGTGCCGAGTTCCTTGTATTCGCCGTTTACGAGCCG
This sequence comes from Verrucomicrobiales bacterium, assembly GCA_041306405.1. Taxonomy (GTDB): domain Bacteria; phylum Verrucomicrobiota; class Verrucomicrobiia; order Verrucomicrobiales; family Akkermansiaceae; genus Luteolibacter. The sequence continues at coordinate 6,329 of JBFZFJ010000436.1, forward strand.
GGCGTCGGCGAGGACCGTCCATCCCTGGAGGTCGAGCTTCACGGTTTCCACCCAGCCGACCTTGGCCGGTTTGGATTTGTCGGTTTCCGCGACAGCGGCGAAAATGCCGACGAGTAGCAGAATGGGCAGGGCGAGTCTTTTGATCATTGCGGCGAGGATACGCGGGTTATTTGTCCAATTTCTCAACTCCGGCGTCATAGTCCCATTGCTGGTTCATGACGGGGGCAAGGATTTTTCGCACTTCGGCGAGCAGCGCGGCGTCGTAGGGCTCGCCATACCAAGCGAGGTTGCGCTCCAACGAAGCGGTGCGGGCGGTGCTGAACATGGTGGTGTGGAACGGGCTTTGCTGGCAGGCGAACTGGAAAGCCAGCTTGGCGATGGAGCTGCCCTGGCGTTCGCAAAACGCGGCGGCTTCGGCGAAGAGGGCGCGCTCGACGGCGTTGGCGGGATGCCAGTCGGCGACCTTGCCGCCGGTGAGCAATCCGCTGGCGAAAGGCGAGGCAT
>JBFZFJ010000437.1:0-4495 GCA_041306405.1 Verrucomicrobiales bacterium
TTCAGAAGTCGAACACCTTGGGTGGCTGGGTGCCTGCGGGCAACATGACCCTTGGCGTTGACGTCACCTCAAGCCCGACCAAGGAGTTCTACCGCCTGTCGGTTGAAGGCGCCCAATAAGCACCGAATCTGACGAAATTGTCACACAGGGGTCGTCGGCAAAGGTCGGCGGCCCCTCTTTCATAACACCGCAACGCACGCCATGCGCATCCCAATATCCATTTTCGCCCTTGTTTTGACGCTTCCTTTGTTCGCTCAGGAAGCCGCCGTCAGCCCCACTGAAGAACTCCGCGTTTCCGTCCGTGAGTGGGTGGAAACCATGCGGAAAATCCAACAGGAGGAGAATGACTGGTCTCGTGACCAGGAAGTCCTTCAAAACTACAAGGAAGGACTTGAAAAGGAGATTGCGGATCTCAAACAACAGATCGGCGATGCGAAGACCCGCAAGGCTGGCAGCGACCAGCAGTCGCTCAATCAATCCGTCCAGCGCGACGGTTACGTGGCCGCCAAGGACGAGCTGTCCGGCGTAATGCGCCGCCTCGAGGAAAACCTCGCCGCCAAACTGCCACTCTTCCCCGCACCTCTGCTGGCGGAGCCCAAAGTCGCCCAAGGCATCGAGGACCTCCATCGCGATCTCAAGCTCCCCGCCGAAAAACGCAACGAGGGTGTTTCCAAACGACTTCTCAATGTAATCAACCTGCTAACCGAAGCGGAAAAGTTTCAGCAAACCGTCACTCTCCGTCCCGAGCTTCGTAAAAACGCCGACGGCCGCGAGTACAACATGCAGGTCATCTACTTCGGCCTTGCCTGCGCCTATGCGGTGAATGACGACGGCAGCTTCGCCCTGGTCGGCCGCCCGTCCGCCACCGGATGGAGGTTTGAGGAACGCAAGGACCTCGCCGCAGACATCCAACAGCTCGTCGCCGCTACCACCGGTGATCAGGACCCCGCCTTTATCAATCTCCCGCTGCTCAAGCCATGAACCTCCGCTCCACCACCGCCGCGCTCGCCGCGGCAATCACCCTGACCAGCGCAGCCCGCGCCCAGGCACCAGTCGATGCCGCCCGTGCAGACCTCAAGAAGGCCGTGGCCGAGCTGACGGAAACTCAGCGCGAGTATTCCGATCTCCGCCGCAGCCTCTACCGCGACATCAACCGCTTGGACGACGAAGCCCTCACGCTCGGCAAGGAACTCCGCACTCTCCAGCGCGACGAGGAGCAGCGCACCGCAACGCTCAAGACGCTCGAGCGGGAGATTGAAGCCCGGAAAACGGATTTCAACTACTCCGCAGGCATCCTCAACCAGTATTCGAAGGCCTTCGTCACGCGCCTCCATCCTGCGGAGAACCAGATCTACAAGGAAGCCATCGACGCGCTGGACCAACGCGCAGCCTCCTCCGCCGAGGACCCGAAGGCGGAACTCATCGAGCGGGCGAAAGTTCTCGAGCTGGGACTCGAACGGATTGGAGCGGTCGCAGGAGGCCACAAATTCCAAGGCAAGGCCCTGCGCAACGGCAGCGAGTCCGTGGAAGGAACTCTTCTCGTCACGGGAGCATCTGTTTTCTTCGCTTCCAAAGACGGCGGCTTCGAGGGCGTCGCAACATTTGCTGATACCGGCACCTCGCTGCCCACGGTGGTTGCCATCGAAGGGGGCAACGCCATTGGGGAAACGATCAAAAGCGGCTTTGGAGATCTTCCGTTTGACGGTACCATGGGGAAAGCGATCGAAGTCGCCGCGGCCAAGGAAACCCTGATGGAAACCATCGAAAAAGGCGGCTATGTCGGACATGCAATCCTTGCCCTTGGCGCAATCTCATTCCTGATCGCCATCTTCAAAGTGATCGAAATCCTAAGCTTCAAGGTCCCGGCGCGCCATACGATCAATCTCATCTTGGATGACCTCATCCGCGGTGACAAGGCGGCGGCAACCCAGAAAGCTGCAGCCATCCCCGGTGACATGGGCAAGCTCGTCCAGACCGGAGTGGCCAAGTTCGCGGAGAAGCGCCGGGTGCTTGAAGAAGCCCTCTTCGAAAAGATGGTCACCATCAAACCCAAGCTCGACCGGTTCCTGCCGTTCCTCGCCCTCACCGCCGCCGCAGGCCCGCTCATGGGGCTGCTAGGAACCGTGCTCGGAATCATCAAGACCTTCCAGGCGATGGCCCTTTATGGCACCGGCAACGCCAAAAATTTCTCCGCAGGCATCTCCGAAGCTCTGATCACCACCGCTGAGGGGCTTATTGTCGCGATTCCCGTTCTTGTTGTCCACGGCCTGCTCAAGAGTCTGGCCAAAGGCAAGTTTGGCGAAGTTGAGGGCGTTGGCATCGCCCTCATCAACGGTACAACTGAGCGCGAGCGCCATGAGGGCATCAAGCCTTCTGGCAAAAATGACCCATCCAGTCATGCAGATGACAGCGATGACGACCTCAGTCTTAGCCCGAATCTGGTCTGATCTCTCCAAATATTCCTAACTGCCATGAATCCGACTGAGCTTTTTCAAGATGGATGGAATCTGTTTTTCGCAGGCGGGTCCATTATGTATATGCTCGGAGCCGTTGCTGCGATTCTCTATGCCACCGCATTCGCCGCCCTGGCCTATGTCAACCATGGCAATCTCAATGAAAAGGACGCTGATCATTGGCAGGAATGGATTGAGCATCCCCACAAAGCCAGTGGCCGCATGGGCGAGGCACTGCGCTACGTGCTTCACGGCAAAACCCTAACGATCAAAACGGTCGGCAGACGCTTTGATGAAGTCCGCTTGAACGTCATCTCAGCCATCGATCGACGCCTGCTGGTCCTTAACACACTCGTCGCGGCGGCACCGCTCGCAGGACTGCTGGGAACAGTCATGGGCATGCTTTCCATGTTCTCAGGTCTTTCACAAGGTAAGGGGCCTGCGGGAATGCAGCGTGTCGCGGATGGCATGCAGGAAGCCCTCATCACCACCCAGACCGGCCTCACGATCGCTTTGCCCGGACTCTTCATCGCTCTGATCATCCGCTCGAAGCGGAATCATATCGCGGCAACTCTTGTCAGACTTGAAAGCCTTATACTAACAAACAGGTTCCAACGCGAACCCCGATTTTAACTTCAATATGTTCGGCCGAAGCCTATCAGACGAATCCGATGAACCCGTCGTCATCGATCTATCATCCATGATCGACTGTGTGTTCATCTTGCTCATTTTCTTCATCGTTTCCACGGTCTTTGTCGAAGAAACGGGTGTCACCGTCATCAAACCGGACGTCGGCGGAGCCAGCGCGCTGGAAAAAAATTCAATTCTGCTGGCTGTCACCTCTGAGGATAAGGTGTTCTACGGCGGAGAGAGCATCGGCGTCCAAGGCATCATCGGAAAGATCAAACCCCTGCTTTCCGAGACGCCGGACATGTCAGTGATCATCCAGGGAGACAAGGATTCCGCCCACGGCATCGTCCAGCAGGTACATGGCCAAGCGCTTCTTGCCGGAGCGATGAAGGACAGGATTTCCGTGTCCACCAAGTAACTTCCGGCCATCAATCATTCAGCATCCCTCAGCCATTGAGCCGTCACGTTTATCGCCCTCCCCGGGGAAAATTCACAGGAATCTTTGCCATGATTGGCGGGATCCTGGCAACGGTGGGTGTCTTTCTGGCCATCCCACTCAGCCAGAAGCTCACCCAAATTCTGGACGGCGAATCCGCGCTCCCGCCGGAGATGACAGTGGAACCGCCCGAAGAAACCAGCTTCGAGATGGACCGGCCGCCTGAGGAGCCGGAGGACGAGCCTGAACCCGAGGAAATGATCGAAAGCCCGAACGACCTGGATCTCGGCATTGACCTCAACGACCTCACCGCTGGCACCGGTGGTGGCTTCCTGATGGAGATTCCCAAGTTCGCCATGAAGGGGGCGGAGGACGCCTTCGGCGGCGACCTCGATTCACCACCCACTGCGGTCAACAAACTCCCGCCCACCTACCCCAGCTCCCTTCTCAGCAAGGGCATCGGCGGCCGCGTGCTGGTGAATTGCACCGTGGATGCCACCGGCAGCGTCACCGCCACCTCAATCAAGCAATCCTCCGGCCATCCGGATCTCGACAAGGCGGCGATCAACGCGGTGAACAAATGGAAATTCAAACCTGCCAGCAAGGCTGGTCGCAACATCAAGGCCAGCTGCATCGTCCCCTTCAACTTCGAGGTGAAGAAAAACTAACGATAAATTCCCAATCTCCAATCTCACATTTCCAATCTCAAATTTTAAATCTCCGCGAACCATGTCCCGCATTCTCATCATCCTCGCCCTCATGTGCGCCACACTGTGCGCCAAGCCGATCATCCCTCCCTCGAACCTCTTTCAGGATCCGAAGTTCGTGCGCGATTTCGTCGGCTCCTACGGATTCCTATCCGAAGTGGAGCCGAAAGTCTCCGCCGACGAGCAAGCGGCGCTCGGGACCATCCGCGAGTTGTTCGGCCAATCGAAGTTCCGCGAGGCCGAGGCGGAGCTCGCCCGCTTCATCCAGG
>JBFZFJ010000438.1:0-5379 GCA_041306405.1 Verrucomicrobiales bacterium
CGACGATGTGGTTCCAGTCTTCACGCCCCTTATTTTTGAAGTCCCACATCGATCCCGTCCACGAAAGAGTGGAGCTGAGGTGGTCTGCGAACCAATAGGTGTAACTCACATCGGCGGAGTAATCGTTGCGTTCTTGTGTGTCCGCGTCGGCAGTGAGGTCGAAGGCGGCGTCCAGTCCCGCGGACAATTGATATCTGGGGGCCAGCAGAAGATCTTTCTGGAGACCCGTGCGGATTCTCTGGGCGCTGTAACTGCTGTCGGAGATGCTGCCGGAAGTGATCCGCTGGTATTCATAACGGGTGAAGAAGACCAGGTCGTCGAGCTCGGGAATGGATTTGACGACTCCGATCCATGGTTCGAAGTTTTCGAAATCCTCCGCTTTGCTTCCTTCGAAGCGAAACAGCTCCTGTGCGAGTCCGATATCGGCAAACCATCCATAGGCGATCCGGGGGCGCCAAAATGCGGCAAGTCGGCTGGCCGAAAACCAGGCGGCCTCGTCATCGAGCGGGATCTCGCCTGGTGCGTTGTCGGTATAGCTGATGCTGGTGTCGAAGGTGACGTTGACCGGAGCGCGTCCGCTGTATGTTCCGAGGATTTGTTGCACTCCGAGGTCCGAGTCTGCCGCGGAAAACGGGGCGTAGCCGGGATTTTCAGTCGCCGAATCCGGTTCGATGGACGCCGGGTCGTAATCAGGCCGCGACGAGCCGAGAAACGGACTCAGGTCCGATAAGATGTCCGCACGGACGCTGGCCGCGGCGAAAATCGGGACAAGAAGGATATGGAGGCTTTTCATGATCAATGAAGGTTGCTATCCATCCCACCGACCGATGACAAGCCCTTCTTTGATCCTATGAAACGCTGGCGCAAGGGTTTCGCGTGCCTGGTGGGCGTTGCGGTGGTGATGCTCGGATTCGGGGTGTTTCCTTTTGGCCGGGCGTTGATCGAGAGGACGGACCGCGCGGTGGGTGATTGGATTGTCCGCAACAGTGGCGGGCCACCCGAGAAGAAGGAGCTGGTGCTGTTGGGAATTGACGAGGCGAGTCTGGCGCTGGATGCGCTCGACCCGGCTGAGATCGCCGCCAGCCCGGCGCTGTCGTTGATGAGCACGCGTTTTCCGTGGGACCGGCGGGTCTGGGCGATGGCGATCGACCGTTTGGCGGGAGCTGGCGCGAAGTTGATCATTCTGGACCTGATCTTTTCCAGCGCGAGCGATCCTGAAGCCGATGCGGCACTGGCGGCTGCGATCCAACGCCATCCGGGACGGGTGGTGCTGATATCCACTTTCAGCCAGGGTGGGGCGGACGAGGCCGGCGGGGTCTATAATCTAATCGAGCCGCACGGGCGTTTCCTGGAGGGGGAAACCGAACCGCGTGTTGGATTTTCGAATTTCAAGTTGGATCCGTTCGACGGATTGGTGCGAAAGGCGCGCTACACCACCACCTTGGGCATCGAGAACGAAGGTCTGCGGCGCACCGGCGAGCGGGAGTTCCGCTCGCTGGCTGCGGAGGTGATCCATGCAATGGGCTTCGCCCCCCCATCGGGAGACCAGGAGCTTCGCCTGGCGGGCCACGACCAAACCGGCGCGATGGAACTCTACGCTCCGAAAAGCATCTATGGAATCTTCGCCGGGAAAGAGTGGGAAATGAACTATCAGAGCGGCGGGTTTTTCCGCGACAAGGTGGTGATGATCGGTCCGGTGGCCCCGAGATTTCACGATCTTCATCGGACTCCGATGGGGACGCTCACCGGGCCGCAGCTGCATCTACAGGCAATCGCGTGTGGCTTGGATCGGGCGTTCATCCGCCGGATCACCAATCCGTGGTCGGGGATGATTTTACTCGGCATGGTCGCTTTGGCTTGGACGGGTTGGGTGAGTCGCCCGATGCTGTCGGTTTTCGGGTTGATGGGGATCGTCGTAGGCGTGGCGGGACTCACGTTGTGGGCAGGCATCGCGCTATCGCTATTGCTGCCCGTGTCTGGCGGGTTGCTGGCGCTTGGCGCGGGTTGGACTGTGGCGCAGTCCTACGAGATGGTGACCGAGCGGCTTGAAAAGCGGCGGTTGCGGCGGGATTTCCGGCGCTTCGTCTCACGGGATGTGGCGGATGCCATGATCGACCAGCAGGATGACTGGCAGGTGACGGCGGCCGGTGTGAAACGGCGGGTCGTCGTGCTGTTTTCGGATGTGCGGGGTTTTACCGAGAGGTCCGAACAAACGGATCCGGGAGATCTCGTGAAGCAACTCAACGAGTATCTAACAAGCATGGTGGAGGTGATTTTCCGCCATGGCGGCACTTTGGATAAATTCATCGGCGACGCGGTGATGGCGCATTGGGGAGCGCTGGGCGGAGGTGACGAGCGGGATCATGCCCGCAAGGCGATTCTTGCGGCCCGGGATATGATCGCCGCGCTCGCCAAGATGAACGCGACTTGGGAGGCCGCGGGAAAAGCTCCGTTTAAAATCGGCGTGGGCCTTCATTTGGGGGAGGCCGTCGCCGGCGAGATCGGATCGCCGGACCGGACGGAGTTCGGCGTCATCGGGGATACGGTGAATCTCGCCTCGCGCCTGGAAGGACTGACCAAGGCATTCCATTGCGAGGTGATTTATTCCGAAGAGGTCAAGCGGGCTTCCGGGATGGATGACAGGACGATGGATCTGGGGCAAGTCAGGGTCAAGGGGCGCAGGCATCCAGTCAGGCTTTTCGGAATCGGGGACGAGGCCGAGGTCCGGGAGCAGCTCAAGTCCTTTGCGCGCGATGCGGAGGGTTGCATCGTCATGACGGTGAAATGAGGGTGCCAACAAAGCACTTGGCAATGCGGATGGAAATCCTACGATTTGGGCAACATGACTCAGTCCGCTACGGTCTCGGATTTGGCGCGGCTGCTGGCGGAATCCTTGGAGGAAGTGCGTGGAGGACTGGGAGTCGCGCCCGGTGTGGAGGAAATCGAAGCGGCCACCTTCCTGGTCTTCCAGGCAATGACCAGCCGGTCCCGGGATTATCACGGTCTTTCCCACCTGTTCAATGTCGCCGAAAACCTTCCCGCGCTTGCGAGGCTGGCGGCGATTTACCACGACATCGTTTATTTCCACGTGGACGGCGGATTTCCGCCGAATGTGAGCGAGCGGATTGGCGATGTGGTGGAGTGCCGTGGCGAGAGGATCGTCCTTGCCACCGCGCCGGATGAGATGGTGGCCGACCTGGCCGCCATTTTCGGATTCAGCCCCGGGCAGGAATTGAGACACGACGGCGGGCTGAGCGAGTTTCTCAGCGCCGCGCTCGCGGTGCGGGAGTTGGGAGGATTTCTGAGCGTGAAGGACCTGTGGGCGGTGGCCGCTTGCATCGAGGCCACCATTCCATTCCGCGCGGCGGTCCAGGGGATGACACCGGACGACCTGTTGGGAACGCGCCTTGGATCTCTGCGGCGCGGAACCGAAGCGCTGACGGACGTGGAAATCGAGGGGATTCAGATCCTTGCCGTCCGGATGTCCAACGCGGATGTCCAGAGTTTTGGCCAGCCCGATCTGGGCGATTTTCTCGAGAATACCTGGCAGCTTCTGCCGGAAACCAATCCGGAATTTCATAAAGTGGGTGCCTACTCCATCCGGAGCTATCGCGAGGCCTTGGTCCGCATGGAAGGATTCCTATCCAACCTCGATCCCCAGGTGATCTTCCGGCGGCACGGCACCACGCCTGGCGATGATGAATTCCAAGAGCTGCTTCAACGCGCTGGCAACAACCTGCGCTGCGCGTCGGAGTATTTGAGGGCCAATATCGCCGCCATGTTGGTGTTGGAAGCCTTGGCCGAGCTCACCGGTGGCGACGGGCCGATTTCCTATTTCACCGGGGCTTCAGGTTCCGGACAGCCGCAGATTCTCGATCTCGTTCATCATGACGGGGATCTAACGAAGTTCGCCCGGCCTGCGCTGGACGCCGAGGTGATGCGCGTTCTGAAGTTCGGTCGCGCCAGCGTCAACGGCTTCGACACTGCGTCGTCGTCGTTGGTGACCTACTTCTACGAATTGCTGGGCAGCGCCGGAATTGCCGAGTTGGTGCGCCGCGCCGGCGAGGTGGATGCCGGAAACCCCGACTGGAAATGGCTCCTGGCCGTTCTGCCGCGTGAGGTGGTGAGCGACGTCGCCATGGCGATCGCCCGGATTGCGGTGGTTCGAAAGGACCGGTTCCGCGAGTTTTGCAACCAAGGAGAAGCCGGGTAGTCCGATCATTGGCATTCTCACCGGGCTACGGCGGTGCGGACGAACTCGACGAATTTCGGGCGGTTGGCGGCGACCATTCCGGCCTCGCCGGCGATTTTGAAGCACCAGGTGACTTTGCCCGTGCGGAGGATGGCGGCGCTGATCGCGGCGTGGCGGTCGTCACTGAAGAGCGGCTCGGCGCTGACCATGTGGATGAGGGTGATGGCTCCTGCCGGGCTGCGGGTGGTTTCGCCGAGGGCGGGATCGTCGTCCTTTTCCAAGGGAGGGAGGCGGAGTTGGGCGCGCCAGAGGTTCACGTTCGCGAGGGTGGTGCCGCCATCGCCGGGGAGCGAAATCACGGAGACGTCGCCATCGATGGCATTGGGGCCGGAGGCGGGGATGCGGAAGCTCGCGAAGCGCTTTTCGCCGACATCGTGTTTCACCCATTTCGCCGGTGCTTGCAGGTCGATGCTTGGCGCTTCCGCCTCGGCGGAGGATCCAATTTCGACGCTTTTGAGGAAATCCATGAACCCGGGCCTGGCGGTCTCGAGGGCGAGAGTGGGGGAGTCGAGTTTGAAGAACCAGGTTTCGCCGTCCACGGGGAAGACGGCGGCGAGGATGCTCCGCTCCGCGCCTTTGAGCTCGAACCAGCGGGCCTGCGATGGGTCTTCCTCGAGCGCGATGGCCTCGCCGTCTATTTTCTCCGCCGGTTGCAGGCCGACCTGTTCGCGCCAGCGGTTGACGTTCGCGGCCATGCCGCCGGCGTCGCCGGGGAGTTTGGAAACGGCGGCGGTGATGCCGGGGGCGATGCGGTAGAGGGCGATCTGGAACTGGCCGGGAGTTTCCTCCTCCCATGTCTCCGGGGCGATCCAACGGAGAGGTCGCGGTGGCTTGTTTTCCGGCGGGGCCGGGGTGGTCTCCGCCTCGGCGGAGACGGCGATGCGGAAGGTGGGGATTTCCTTTTCCTCGGTGCAGGAGAGCAGCGCCAGGGAGAGGGCGGCGAGTGGGAGGGGTTTCATGCCCATGGTTTAACCCGTCCCGCGTCCCCGCCAAGAGGGAAAATCATCGCGGAAAAGCTGCCAGCGGACGGGATCGCGCAGCAGCAGGCAAAGCATGGGCGCGGGGAGGGCGCGGCTCCGCAGCCGCCACGGAAGGCATTCCCCCCGGTCATCCCTCCGCACAAACAA
>JBFZFJ010000439.1:0-7731 GCA_041306405.1 Verrucomicrobiales bacterium
AACTCATCCGACTCGCCATGATTAGGGCGGAGCTTGGCAGGGATAAAGATCAATCGTCCGGACCGAGGCGGTGCCGAAGATCAAGCCCGGCGCAAGTAGTCCGGCACCTGGTCGCGCTGCGAGGCGGGCGGCACGGCGGCGCTCGCGAAGGAAATCACCGCGCCGACCCCGGCGGCGTGCGCTCCGCCGAGACGGGGTTCGACCTCGAAATCCGGGAACCGGTAGCGCGCGCTGAGCCGCAACCAGCGGTTGAAACCCAAGACGAGCACGATGGCGCCGAGAACCATGCCGGCGGGAGCGGCGAACTTGGCGGCGAGTTCCTGGAGCTCGAGCAGTTTCGCGGATTTCGCGGCGGCCTGCGTCATGGCGGCGGAGACCACATGCGTCGGAGCATCGCCGGCGGCGGGCTCACCGGCTAACATCCGCTCCATCCAGTAGATGCGGATGGACATCTGGACGAGGAATTTCTCGATCTGCTCGGCGGGCCTGATTTTTTCAAACGCCTGCATCACCGAGCTTTCCAGCGCGCGGTGTTGCTCGGCGGCGGAGACCGAGTCGGTGATGGACGGGCTGAGATAAACGACCGAGCGCTGCGGCGCGCCGAGGTAGTAGTAAACGACCACCGCGGGGCGTCCCTCCGAGAAAAAGCGCTCGATCATTTCCTCCTCGCGGACCTCGCTGGGGATGTCCTGCTCGCCGCCCATCACGTAAACGAACAGGTCGATGGACGAGTCGCTGGCGTGGTAATTGAGGAAGCTCAGGCGGTCCCGGTAGTCGGCCGGGGAGAGCAGGCCCTGGGGATCGATCAGGAAGGATTTGGGGCGCTCGGCGAAATAGGCGGGCAGGAATTTCTCGGCGATGTCGGACGACGGCTTGAGGTCTCCGGCGATTTCCTCCGGCTTGGGTTGCTCGACCTGAAGCGGCTCGGGGGCGGCATGCTCCGGCTCGTCGGGCACGGGGGCGTCGGTTAGCAGGATGGCTCCGGGAATCCAGCCGGTGGCTTCCATTTCGGCGCGTTCCTTGAGGTCCCAGACCGGAAGCGCCGGCTCGACGAGGGCATGCGCGTCAGCAATGAAAACGGCCGTGGCGATGACCGGCAGAAATCTCACGGCAGGACCTCCGCGGTTGCTTCTTCCTCGATGACCGGACGGTGGCCCGCACGGATGCGGCGGACCAGATCGCCCATTTGCGCGGGAGGCATGACCTTGCGCTCGAAGTGTTCCGGATCGCGGCGGGCTTGGCGGCTGCGCTTGCGAAGGATGCCGTCGAGGTGTTTCAGAACCCGCAAAAGCCCCTCGGCATAGCGCCCCTCAAGCCAGTAAGCGTGCGCGCGGGAAAGACACTCGAAGGTGTCGGCATCTTCGAGAAACGGATCGAGCAGATAACCGAAAACCATCCCGGCCGCCTTGGACTCGGGATCGATGGTGATGAGGATGCCCGCCTCGTTCGGCTTCTCCACAGGCACGTCCTCGAAGGCCGAGCGGTTCAACAGCCAGAAACCGAACTGCCGGATGTTCGCCACCTCGCCCAGCGATCCGGTATAAATCGCCACGAAAACCTGCGGGAAACGGCGGGTGATTTTCTCCATCGCCAGCTCCACCTTCTCGCGGTCGCCGCGGCGGAGGATGCCGGCGCTGTCAGTCAGGCAGCGGATTCTCACTTCCTCCGCGCCGAAGCGCGCGTCCGCATCGGCGAGCGTGAATCCACAATGCGGGCAGGACGCCGCAGCTCGGTGGATTCGCTGGACACAACGGGGGCACTTCATAGACGACAACGACGGATTTTTCTATGGTGCTTGTCATAATTCGTCAAAGCGAATCATCAGGAGGCGCGGAATAAATCAGGACCGCCCGGAAGGCAGGAGGATTCACAGGTTGCAAAACCGCGTCCCGGCCGATTACAATCACCGCTGAATTTTCAAGGTTCCTAATTCCGCGCTTTGTCCCTAGCTTCCGGTTCCGCCGCGCTTGAAGCGCGCGCCCCCGACAACTTTCCCTATCCGATCATGAAACCGCCTCCGCTCAATAGCACCATCGATTTTCCCCGCCCGAAGCTGAACTTCCACCCCAAGTGGCTCATCCTCTCGCCGCTCGGCGTTTTTGTCCTGATAGGACTATTTTCAAGCTATTACACGGTAAGCCCCGAGTCGGAAGCCGTCGTCCAGCGTTTCGGGAAATTCAAGGAAATCGCCAAGCCCGGCCTGCACTTCAAGCTGCCCTACGGCATCGACACCGCCACCATCGTGCCGGTCCGCCGCCAGCTGAAACTCGAGTTCGGGTTTATCACACAAGGCGCCACCAATCTCGAACAAGCCAGCCAGTCGCCCGAACTGGAGCGCGACATGGTCACCGGCGACCTCAACGCCGCCCAAGTCGAGTGGATCATCCAATACAGCATCTCCTCGCCCCAGGACTACCTTTTCCAGGTCCGCCGCCCCGGCGGCACCCTACGCGATCTCACCCAAGGCGTGATGTCCGAAGTCATCGGCGACCGCACCGTGGACGAGGTCCTCACCATCGGCCGCACGGAGATCGAAACCGAAGCGCTCATCCGCCTGAAAGTCCTGTTGGAAAAACTCAACATGGGAGTCGCCGTCGAGCAGGTCCAACTCAAGAACGTCCACCCGCCCGCGCCGGTCCAGCGCTCCTTCGACGAAGTCAACCGCGCCCAACAGGAGCGCGAGCAGATGATCAACGAGGCCAACGGCGAGTATAACAAAGTCATCCCCCGCGCCAAGGGACTCGCCGACCAGCGGATCTCCGGCGCCGAGGGCTTCGCCGTCCAGCGCGTCAACGAGGCGGAGGGCGACGTCGCCCGCTTCAAGGAGCTCCTCGTCCAATACGACAAGGCACCGGCCATCACCAAACAACGCCTCTATCTGGAAACCATGAACGAGGTCCTTCCCAAGCTCGGCTCGAAAATCATCATCGACGAGGACGCCAAGCAGTTCCTCCCGCTCATGAACCTCAAGTAATCCGACCCCTAACTTTCCAACTTCATGAAAACCATTTCCCTTCTCCTCATCGCCCTCGTCGGCGTCATCATCATCGCAAGCAGCGCCTACACCGTGAACGAGACCGAGCAGGTCTTCATCACTGAGTTCGGCAAACCTGTCGGAAATCCGATCAACTCCGACCCCGCGAAAAACGAGGCCGGCCTGCATTGGAAAAAGCCCTTCATCCAGCAGATCAACCGCATCGAAAAGCGGATGCTCGAATGGGACGGCCCCGCCACCGAAATGCCCACCCGCGACAAGCTCTACATCACCGTGGACAACTTCGCCCGCTGGCGCATTTCAGACCCCAAGACCTACTTCGAAAAACTCCGCGACGAGCGCAGCGCCCTTTCCCGGCTCGACGACATCATCGGCAGCGAGACCCGCAACGTCATCGCCTCCCACGACCTGATCGAAGTGATCCGCAGCGACAAGGACCGCAAGCCCGCCCGCGACGAATCGCTCGTCGCCGCGGATTCCAACCTCGGCCTGCTCGCGCCCATCCGTTTCGGCCGCAACGTCCTCGACGAGCAAATCCTCAAGGCCGCCCAGCCGAAAGTCCGCTCCTGGGGTATCGAGCTGCTCGACATCCGCTTCAAGCGCATCAACTACAAGCCCGGCGTCATCGACAAGATCTACAAGCGCATGTCCTCGGAGCGCGAGCAGATCGCCGAGCGCTTCCGCTCGGAAGGCGCCGGCGAGGCCGCCAAAATCCTCGGCCGCAAGGAGCGCGACCTGCTCTCGATCCAGTCCGAAGCCTACCGCAAGGAACAGGAAATCAAGGGCAAGGCCGACGCCCAGGCCACCGGCATCTACGCCTCCGCCTACAGCTCCAGCCCCTCCGCCGCGGACTTCTACCAGTTCGTCAAGACCCTGGAGACCTACCAAAAAACCCTCGGCAAGGACACCACCACCATCATGACTTCCAACAGCGACCTGTTCCGCCTCTTCAAACACATCGAGACGCCGAAGCCCTGAGGGCGGCCGCCGTATGGACTGCTCCGACATGTCGGAGCTTTGCCACTGGCCGACATGTCGGCCAGTGGCAAACGGGCAGGATATGTCACCGCAGTCCGAAAAAACACCCCCGCCAGCGGGCGATGGAATCCCTCAAGCAAAAACTTCCTTCACGGCAACTCCCTTGCCATCTTCGGTCGCGTAAAACGGACGCTGCTCGACCTCATACATCGTCTTCGGGCTGATGCCCATGGCGGTGAAAATCGTGGCGTGGAGGTCGCTGATGGAAACCGGGTTCGTGGTCGCGATCAACGGGCGCTCGTCTGCCGTGGAGCCGTAAACAAAGCCCTTTTTCATTCCGCCGCCGAACATCACCACCGACGAGCCGCCGGTGAAATGGCGGTGCAGGCCGTAGTGTTTCGGCTCCAACAGCACATCCGACTTCGCGTTGGATTGATCCTGCGCCTTCGAGCCGGGGACGCCCTCGATCATCGCATCGCGGCTGAATTCGGAGGCGATGATGACCAGCGTGCGATCCAACAGGTTTCTCTCCTCCAGATCGAGGATTAAGCGGGCGATTGGCGAGTCGATTTCGCGGTGCATCCGCTCCACCACCGCGTGTCCGTCAGCGTGGGTGTCCCAATGAAGGAATGGCACATATTCGGTCGTGACCTCGACAAATCTTGCGCCGTTCGCCACCAGGTTTCTCGCTAACAGGCAACCCTGGCCAAAGTGGCTGTCACCATAGGCCGCCCGGGATTCCTTGGACTCCAGATCGAGATCGAAGGCCTTCGCCTCGGGGGCCGAAAGCAGTTTGTGGGCGCTGTCCAGCGAGCGGAGCATCGACTCTTGCTGGTAGTCGGAAATCAGATCGCGGTGGGGATTGCGATCGATGAGATTTTTGAAGAACGCGCGACGGTTGGCGAAACGTCCGGGATCCATGCCCTTGGGCGGGCGCACGGCGAGCTTGGCTTCGCCGGGGAAGGGGAGATTCATCGGCCCGAACTCCGCACCGAAGAATCCGCCGGTGGTGAAGGCTTTGAGTTCCTCGCTTTCGCCGTGGCCTTCGAGCCGCTGGCCGATGTTGATGAAGGCCGGCATGACGGGATTGCGCGGGCCGAGCACCTTCGCCATCCACGCGCCGATGTGTGGCGCGGCGACGGTTTGCGGCGGCACGTAGCCGGTGTGCCAGTGGTATTGATGGCGGGAATGCAGAATCGTCCCGAGATCCGGCTGCACGGCCGAGCGGATAAGAGTCGCGCGATCCATCACTTTGGCAATATTTTCGAGGCCTTGGCAGATTTTAATATTGTCCACCGAGGTATCGATTTTCGGAAAAGTGGATAACATTTTCGAAACGGGCGCGCCCTTGACGAACGGCTGATAGGCTTTGGGATCGAAGGTTTCCGGAGCCGCCATGCCGCCGCCCATCCACAGCAGGATGCAGGCGTCCGCCGTGGCCTTCGGCTGGATGACAATCTCCGCCGCCGCGCGGGGCGCGCGGGCCATCAGCGCGGCGATGGAGGCGGCGGAAAGTTTTTTCAGAAAATCCCGGCGGGGCTGTTCGGGGTCGAGCTGGAGCGGTTGCATGGCGGTTAGTTCAGGAAGTGGTTCAACGGACGATCTGGAATTCAGGCAGCATGAAGACTCCCCATAAGAAGTCCTGGATGGCGGCGGCTTCCGGCTTCGCGCCCAGCAGGGAGACGGCGAGCCTGAGCTCGTCCGGCGTCGGATCCCGGGAAAGCGCGGCCTGCCAGACGTATTTGGCGAGATCGGCGGAAGAAGCGAGGTTCCTGGCTAACAACGATTGCGCGCCCTCGGCTAGGCGCTGGTCGAGGATCGCGCCGTTGTTGAGATCCATCGCTTCCAAGGTCGCGAGATCGTTCGGCCGGGTGCTCACGATCTGTTCACGGTTCGGCCGGCCGAGCGTGCGCATCAGCAAGTCGGATTTCAACAACGCCGCGCGAACCATCGGCTGCGGGGTGGCGGACGCATCGCGCTTCACCGGTGCATCGATCTTGCCTGGCGCGGTGCCGCAGATCTGCCAGATCGCGTCGGTGAACTCCTCGGCGGTGAGCCGCTTGGGGCGCGGGCCTTGATAGACATAGTTGGATTCCCGCGGTATCTCCTCGAACGACTCGGACTTCGATTGATAGGCCGCCGAAAGGCAAATCAGTCGCAGCGTTTTTTTCAAATCCTGCTGGTTTCCCGCGAGGTGCACTCCGAGGTAATCCAGAAGATCCTCGTTCCACGGCGGCGACTGCATCGCATCCACCGGATGCACGATGCCGCGTCCCATCAAACGCTGCCAGAGACGGTTGGTGATGGCGCGCGGAGTGCGTCCGTTTTCCGGATGGGTGATGAGGGCCGCTAGCTGTTTCAAGCGCCCGGCCTTCGGCAGGCTGGCGTCAACCGTGCCGAGTTCCGGGAACAACCAGCCGGGGACGGCGGTCTTGCCGGTCGGCTTGTCGCAGCGGAACATTTCCAACGGTTCGTCCGCATAGATCGCCGCCAGACCATACGCCTCGCTGAGCTTCCAGCGGTCGACGAATGAATCGTGGCAGGACGCGCACTTCAGGTTGATGCCGAGAAAGGTCTGGCCGACCGACTGGGCGTATTGCATCGGGGTGATTTGCGCCGCGGAAACGCTGCCACGCCATTTGATGCCGTTGGCGAAACCCTCGTTCTCGGGATTCGGCGCGACCAGCTGGCGGACGAACTCGTCGTAGGGCATGTTGTTGTAAATCGCCTGATAGAGCCAGCCGCTGATCTGCTTGCGGCCGCCGTCGATGTAGCCGGTGCCGGCATAGTCATTGCGAAGGAGGTCGTTCCAGAACGTCAGCCAGTGTTCGGCGTAGGCGGTCTTGTCCGCGAGCAAGGTGTCCACCAGGCGGGCCCGCTTGTCCGGTGCCCGGTCGGCGGTGAAAGTCCGCATGGCTTCCACCGAGGGAAGCAATCCGACGAGATCGAGGTGGACGCGCCGGAGAAACGCGGTGTCGTCGAGCGGCGCGGGCCGGGGCTGTTTTTTCTCGGCGAGGTAGTGGTCGATGATCCGGTCGATCGGGTTGGCTCGGCCGTCGCGGGCGGCCGAAAGCTCGGGATTCCGAGGGCGAAGCGGCGGCTCGTAGGCCGGCTTTTTGAATGCAAAACCCGGCTCCCATTTCGCCCCGGAGAGCACCCAGGCCTTGATGATTTCCACCTGCGGGTCGCTGAGGCCCTTGCCTTTCGGCGGCATCCGGAGGTCTTCGTCATCGGACGAAATCAGTTCGAGAATCAGGCTTTTTTCCGGGTGCGCGGCGTCGATGATCGGGCCGTTTTCCGAGCCCTCGCGGAACGACGCCTCGTCATTCATCGAGAGTCCGGCCTTTTTCTTGGTGTCGGTGTGACATTCGGAACAGTGCTTTCTCAAAATCGGCGCGACCTCGTGAACGAAATCCGGGGCGGCCGAGACCGGTGCAATCAGTGCCATTCCGCTCAAAAGAAGCGGCAACATTCCGGGGAGCAGGGACGGTCGTGAATCGGTCATTTTGTAAATCGGGCGGGGTTGCAAAGCGGCAGCTCGGAAAACGATATTTCCGGAGGAGATCTTTCACCAAGGAAATTTCTCACTGCGGGGGCCACCAATGCCTGCCGCTCCGCCCCGGCCTCCCCCAACCCTCAGGGCTTTTTCATTTGAAGTCATTGTTGCAGACCATGTTGTAGGGGATGGAGGATTTCGTGCCTGAGAGCTCGAAGATCGCCGGCCATGAGAGGTGGCTGGCGTGGCGGGCTTTGAGCGC
>JBFZFJ010000440.1:0-3245 GCA_041306405.1 Verrucomicrobiales bacterium
ACCCGGAAGCATCTGACCGGTCGTGATCTTGACGGATTGACTCATGACGGGTTTCCCGAAGTCGTCCACGGCCCGGTTCCTTCTTTAAGCGAACGGCGCATCAGAATTGGGAAGTTCTCCCAATCTGTCGAGTTGACGCGTCCCGCCGCCTCCGGGGTCTAAGACCGAGAAGGCCACGTGCACACTACCACCATGAAACGAACGAGAAGCCGTAAGGCAGCAGCATACGACCTCGCCACGAATACCGTCATTGACATGCCGCGGGCCAAGCTTGGCCGAGGGATGATCCAAGTCTGTCCGCAGACGGAAGCGGGTCTGTATTGGGTCGACGCGAAGGAGTGGCTGTTCAAAAGCGGTCCTACAGTTGGACCTCCGCTGAGCCCTTCCCAGAAGGGCATTGTCAGGGAAATCCGGAGCATCGTTGGGGAGGTGTTTGATCACCCCGAGGAGGAATGGCACGATGGCCTGCGGCGGAGCGAGAACATGGGCTATGCGATCGGCATGTGGCTTGTGTTGTCGGAGCTCTATGAGGAGTTCGCAGTGAATCTTTCGCTCTCCGGGAAGCGGGAACTGTTCCGTCTGGTGATGGCGTGCGAACACTGCCCGCTTCATCTGGTCGCGCTCTGGTTCGACCGCTCTGTTCTGGAGTGGGAGTTCATGTTCCAGGTGATCCACGGATTCGCTGTGCGGCAGCACCCGGAACTGTACGGACCAACCGAGGAGGAGGTCGAACCATTACCGTGCTAAAGATCCGTAGCAAAATGAGCAGCCAATTTACCGATCCCCTCTGTTGCAGGACGACTATGAGTGAAGAAGACCGCGGCGATGTCTACGCATCCGGGCTGGACCCAAACCGGCTCGATGCTTCCGTCGGAGAGACCGGAATAGCTGCTGAGTTCCAGCGGCTCCATGAGGTTGTGAAACGTGGGCTCGGCGCGTTTATGGAGGCCGGGGCGGCATTGGCCGAAATCCGAGATCGCGAGTTGTGGAAGGTAGGAGGATTCAAGTCCTGGAGCGCCTATTGCCAGGATGTCGTTGGCTTGACGAAAGTGCATGCCAACCGCCTCGCAAAGGCCGCGATGGTCGGCCGCTTGTTGAGCGGGGTGGAACCAGTTGGTTCCAGTTCTTCCCTACCGATGGCACTCCCCCGCAGCGAGTCTCAGATCAGGCCGTTGCTCCGACTCACCGACCCGGCTCAGCAGAAAGACGCGTGGGCACGTGCGGTTCGGGATGCCGGGGGACAGCAACCCACGGCAAAACGGGTTGCAGCCGCTGTCATCGCGGTTGAGGGGCCACCGGTTGTAGAAGCCCGTCTGGTAGATCCCCGCGGTATTAGGGCGTTTGGCTGGAGAGATCATGGGAACGGCGTTGCTTTCAGGATAAGATCCACGGCGAGTTGTTTGCGATCCTGGTAATCGACGATCAATGACGGGAGGTTTTTGTCCTCATCGAACGGGATGATCGCCAGCAGGGCGTTGCGCGTCAGGGCGAGGTTCCGGGCGATGTTGCCGCGCCGGTGACGGTGGCGGTCTTCCTGCCAGACATGATGGTCCCGCTTGTGGTGGTTCTTGTTTTCGACGCTCCAATGGGCGCGCACCGCGTGCCCGAGACGCTCCGCCTGGTCGGGCGGGACGCTCGATATGAAGCTGCGGGTGTGCTCGTGC
Source organism: Verrucomicrobiales bacterium (assembly GCA_041306405.1). Taxonomy (GTDB): domain Bacteria; phylum Verrucomicrobiota; class Verrucomicrobiia; order Verrucomicrobiales; family Akkermansiaceae; genus Luteolibacter. The sequence goes on from JBFZFJ010000440.1 coordinate 1,665, forward strand.
CGGTTCGCAGGACAAGTCTTCTCCACCCACTCGCGCCGGACTTTGATGGCGCTGTGCGCCGAGAGGAGGCCGGCTTCCACGGGGGTGAGCGCGCGGACGGCGGCGCGGCGGGTGTCGATGCGGCCGTGGTTGTTCTTCTCCTCGTAACTCAGGTCAAAAAGGGGGTGTTCTCCAGGGCCTTTTCAACGGCTTCAAGACGGGCTGAGGTGTTGCCTTTGGTACCGACGAGGTAGTCGCCGCCTTTTTCAATGATGACGCGCAGGGTGGGTTCCTTGTTGTGGAGCGGGTCGGCGGTCACCAAGGCATTTTCGAGGCGGACTTGCGGGTCGGCAAGCAGGGCGCGGGCTTCGCTCGCCTCGCTGTCTTCCTTTCTTCCGGTGGCGGGGACCATGGCGACGGGACGTCCGTCCTCATGCCGGCACAAGGTGATGATCATGCCGCATTTGCCGTCGCCGATGCTTTTGCCGTCGAACGCGAGGCTGCGGGGGAGGATGCCGGCATTGGCCTGGAGCCACTCTGTTAGAGCGGCTGCATAGGCCTTCGGGTCGATCTTGTTCATGAGGTCGTTGAGGGCGTCGTAGCCGGGCATCTTGAGCCGCCCGCTTCCCTTGTGGCGCACCTTGAGCCCGATGACGGCGCGCTGGCGTTCGTCGAGTTTGGCAGCGCTGCGCCAGATGTTGAGCATGTCGCGGGCACCCGTGAGCAGGCCGAGGGCGATGAGGGTGAGCATGGCACCCAAGGGGTGGCGGCGGCTTTGCGGGCGGCGGGGATCGGGCACTCCGAGGAAGGCGTCGTGCAGGGTCTTGAGCTGGCCGGTTTTCAGCGGACTGCGCGTGCCACCGCCGCCGGTGAGGCCGGCCTTGCAGTCGTCGGGGACTTCCGGGGCGCAGAGCAGGACGCAGGCGTTCTTGGCGAGGGGCTTGAGCCAGAGTTTTTTCGGGCGGCCGTTGGGCACGTAGTAGTCGGTGTGGTCCTGGGAGAAGCCTTTGGTGTCGCCGGCGCAGGTCCAGTTGGTGACCTTGTAAACGGTGCCGTGGTGGGCTTCCGGGTCGCTGAAGCTTTCGGCCATGAGCGGACGGTAGCCGTGTGCGGCGTGCCAGCGGGCGGGCAGTTCGCGCAGGGCGAGGCCGAGGGATTGCGAGGCGAGATTGGGCCGCCGGGCTTTTCCAACCACAAGGAAGCGGCGCAGTTGCACGACGAGCTTGAGGCGCTGCGAGCGGGTGACCGGATCCCAGCCGATGACGGTGTCGCGGTCCTGAAGATGCCACGCGGCGGCGCACCAGACGAGCACGGCGACGATCTCGTCCTCCTCAAGGATGAACTGGCAGAGCCGGTCGCCCGCCTCGCGCCCCGCTCCGAGCAGGTGCTCTTCATCGAGCATGCCGTGCGCGATCTGCCAGTCGGCAGGGGTTTCGGCGGTGCGGATACGGAGCGGGGCGGCGCTGGACGCCGCATGCGGGGAAGCGGTCGAACTGATTTTCACGGCGAGGCTAAACGAACATTTCCGTGCCCTTTTGTCTAGCGCCGATTTCCTTCAAGCCATTGCAAGGGTTCGGACAACTCAAGCCAAACGCCCTAACT
>JBFZFJ010000441.1:0-9409 GCA_041306405.1 Verrucomicrobiales bacterium
GATGTGAGTGGAATCACTCGCCGATCCGCGGGGCAGGGTGGGAGGTGACGATCCTGGGGGTGAGCCGACTTGATTTGCCTGAAAAGGCTTCCAAGGTCCGGCAGGGCAGGTGGGCGTCAACCCAAGTGGTGGTTCGGAAACTTGACGGGAAACACCGTTCCGTCGTCCCAACTGCCAAAAGGTGCGTCAGCGGGGAACGCTTGGCAATTCAAATTTTCAGGGCGGGTCCCGGCCGTCGGTTGGTCGGGGGGCGGCGCGATGTGCCGTGAATTTTGTCGGTTGCCGAGCGCGGCGGGCGATGGCAGACTTTCGCCGTGAGACCGAGCCGAACATGTGTGTTAGCCGCATTGGCCGCGTTGCTGCTTCCGCTTTCCGCTGAAGAGCAAGCCGCGGACAACAACGTCGCCATCCCGAAGGATTTGGTCGATGACGCCCACGTGCGAGAAGAACTCGCGGTGAATGAATTCACCGCGCCGTCGATTTCGAAGCTGTTCGACACCTTGCAGTTCCTGATGCCGCTGCCGATCGCCGAGGTCGCCCGCAAGATGCCGGCGCGGATGTCGCAGGACCGCGCGGATCTGGCCATCGAGCTGGGGTTCCTGATCGCCGATGGATTCCTGGTGGTACAGGCCGAACAACTCGACCAGGTCGAGGAACTCGCCAAGGATTTGACCCGTTATGGCAAGGCGCTGGGAGCGGGGGACCGCGTCAACCGTCACGCCGCAAGTTTGCTAGACAGCGCCAAGAACAAGAATGTCGAGCAGCTCAAGAAGGAGCTCACCGCCACCCAGCGAGACGTGGAACAGGAACTCGTTTCCCTGAGGGACGCGGACCTGGCGCACTTGATTTCGCTCGGCGGATGGATCCGCGCGCTGGAGGTCTCGACCGTGGCGGTGGACAAACAGTTCTCTCCGGAGCGCGCCCGCAAGGTGATGCGCGAGGACATTGCGGATTATTACACCGAGTCGGTGGCCGGGCTGGAGCCGAGGATTTCCGAGCGGCCCAACTATCTGGCGATGCGCGATATCCTCGCCGGGCTGCGCACGGAAATGACGCTGGAAGAAGGCAAGGACCCCACGCCCGCGCTGATGGCGGAAATCCGCAAGCAAGCGGCGAAGCTGGTGGAACTCGCATTGCAACGCCAGCAATGAGTCTTCCTGTTGGAAAGCGGGCGGCCGTCCTGGGGCTCGGCATCATCGGCTCACGTGCTTGTTCCCGTCTGTTGGGCGCGGGTTGGCGGGTGACCTGCTGGAACCGTACGGCGAAAGGGCTCACGGGCGAAACCGAGACTCCGGAGGCGGCGATCGATGGCGCGTCGGTGATCTCGATCTATCTGAAAGACGCGCCCGCGGTGCGGGAAGTCGTCGGGCGGATCGAGACGTTTCTGCAAGCCGGCCAGATCGTTTTGAATCACGCGACCCTGGATTTGGAAACCACGATGTGGCTGCAGGGAGTGTGTCTTTCCCGTGGCTGCCGGTTTCTCGACACGCCGTTCACCGGCAGCAAGGTCGCCTCTGCCAACGGGCAGTTGGTTTACTATACCGGCGGCGATGCCGGGCTGGCGGAAGACCTGAAGCCGTATCTCGGCGTGACCAGCAAAAGCCAGCAGCATTGCGGCGAGGTCGGCACCGCGACGGTGGTGAAGCTGGCCACGAATTTGATCTCCGCCTGCACCGTGCAAGCATTGGCGGAAGCGCTCGCCATCATTACCAGCCAGGGAGTTTCCACCGACTGTTTGATCCAGGCGGTGGCCGGCAACGCGAGCGGCTCGGTGCTAACCGGAATGAAACTTCCCACGATGGCGGTGGGAGATTTCGAGACCCATTTTTCGCTCTCCAACATGGGCAAGGACACCCGCTACATGCTCGCGCTCGCGGCATCCGCCGGCTTGCACACGCCCGCGATCGCCGCCGTGTCGAAGCGCATGGGCGAGCTTGACGCCGATGGTCTGGGAGATATGGATTACTCGGTGGTCGTGAAACCCTATCAGGAAACGGCGTGAGCGGAACTCATCGGATCGACCTTGGCTCTCCGTCGCTGCTGGAATTCCGCGGTCCGGACGCGGTGCGGTTTCTCAACGGCCAGCTCACGCAGGACGTGCGCCGGGTGGCGGGCGGGGAAATCTCGCTGCCGTCCTGCGTGACCGACGCGAAGGGCCGCCTGCAATTCCGGGTGACCGTGACGGAAGCCGCCGACGGCGCGTTGTGGATCGCCGGACTTGCCGGATGGGAGGAGGATCTCGAAGCGCGTTTGACCCGCTATCTCATCGCCGACGACGTGGAAGTTGACGATCTATCCGGGAAATACGCATTGCATCATTTCACCGGAACGATGCCGGCGCCGCCGTCGGGAGTGGCCGCCCGCGAGTCGGACCGGTTCGGAGTCCCCGGCACCGACTGGTGGATTCCTGTGGGTGTGGCGGTCGAGTTTCCGGCTGGAGTGGAATTGTTGGAAGGTGACGCGCTGGAGTCGCTGCGCATCGGGAACGGTGTTCCCGCGTGGGGCCGCGAATTGCTGGAAGGCATGCTCCCGCCCGAGGCGCTGCTTGAGGAAACCGACATTTCCTATCACAAGGGCTGCTACATCGGCCAGGAAGTCATTTCCCGCATCAAGTCCGCGGGGAGGGTGAACAGGCGGCTCGCCAAGTTCGTTTTCGATGCGGCTGTTCCGGTGGCTGCCGGCCCCTTGGAAAACGCCGCGGGGGAGGTGACGAGCGTTTCTTCGTTAGCCACCGCCGGTGTCCGTCACGCCCTCGGGTATGTGAAGCGCGGTGCGACTGAGTTGTTTTTCAAAGCGGCGGACGGAACGATCTATCCGGTGGCTACGGCATAGCGGCTCGCGCTGCCGCGAAACCGGGTTTGATGGCTTCGAAGATGATCTTGAGGCGTTTGTCAAAGGGCGCGAACGCGCTTTTGATCCCGTTGAGCGAGAGCTTTTCGAGTTCGCCGAGGCTCAGGTCGAACAGTTCGGTGGCCAGCGTGGTTTCCCGCGTCATCGAGGTGTCGCTCATCAGGCGGTCGTCGGTGTTGAGGCACACGCGGAACCCGCGGCGGAAAAAGGCGCCGAAGGGATGTTCTTCCAAACTCGGGCAGGCGCCGGTGTGCAGGTTGCTGAGCAGGCACATTTCCAGCGGGACGCGGCGGTCGAGGATATATTGGGCGAGCCGGCCGAGTTTCATGCTTCCGTCCGGCAGGATCTCGGTGTCGTCGCGCAGGCGGGTGGCGTGGCCGAGCCGGTGCGCGCCGCAATATTGCAGCGCCTGCCAGATCGACTCGGGTCCGTAAGCCTCGCCTGCATGGATTGTGATATAGAAATTCGCCCGCTCGATGGCTTGAAACGCCTCGACGTGTTTTTTGGGCGGAAAGCCATGTTCGCCACCCGCGAGGTCGAAGCCGACCACGCCGAGGTCGCGGTTGCGGATTGCGAGTTCCGCGGCTTCGAGCGAGTCCGGCATGTGGCGCATCGCGCAGAGGATCAGCCCCCACTCGACGCCGTAGGTGCGCTCGCCGCGTTCCAGCCCGCGGATCACGGCGGCCACGACTTCATCCTGGGGCAATCCACGCGTCGTGTGATAGACCGGCGCGAAGCGGACCTCCGCATAGACCACGCCGTCGTGATACATGTCCTCGATGAATTCGAAGGCGACCCGTTCCAGCGCCTCCGGCGTCTGCATCACCGAGGTCGTGTGGGCGAAGCCCTCCAGATATTCAGGTAGATTTCCGCGCTGCGCGCCGCGGTGGAACCAGGCGGCGAGGTCCGTGGGATCGGTGGTGGGAAGGCCCTGGTAGCCAAGCTCCGCGGCGAGTTCGATCACGGTGGCTGGTCGAAGCCCGCCATCGAGATGTTCATGGAGAAGGACTTTCGGCAGCGTGCGGATATCCACCGCTTCCGTGAGCGCCTTCCCCCGGAGTGTTTTCGGCTGGGCCAGAATACTCATTTGCGCAAAACCTTAGCGGGTTTCCGGGGCAAGGGGAGGAGGAAATTCGGGCCGCACGCATGGCGCGTCCGCGGCCCTTAAACGCCCATCCACTTTCAATTCCTCGATCTCTTTATCCAAGGCCGGCCTGAATCATGACATGATCGATGAGCCGCACCTCGCCGTAAAAGACCGCGGTGGCGAGGATGGCGGGACGGAGGATTTCCGTGACGGGCTGCAGCGTCTCCGCATCGACGAGGGCGAGGTTGTCGATGCGGGCGAGCGGCGAGGTCTCGATGGCGGCGCGGGCGGAGGCGAGAATTTCCGCGGGAGCGCCGAGCGTCGCAACAGCTAACAACGCCCGGCGGATGCGCGGCGCGTCGGCGCGTTGGACCGCGGTGAGGCGGGTGTTGCGCGACGACATCGCGAGTCCGTCGGCCTCACGGACGGTGGGGCAGGCGACGATTTCCACCGGCACGTCGAGGTCGCGGACCATCCGGCGGATGACGGCGAGCTGTTGGAAATCCTTCTCGCCGAAGACGGCGGCCTCACAGCCGGATAGAAGGAAGAGCTTGAGGACCACGGTGCAGACGCCGTCGAAATGGCCGGGTCGAGTGGCTCCGCAAAGGCCGCGGGAGAGCGGATTCTCGGTGACGGTGACGGAGCGGTCCGGGAAATACATCGACTCGGCCGTCGGCGCGAAAACGACATTCACCCCGGCGGTTTCGCAGGCGGCGAGGTCGCTCGCCATCGGCCGCGGGTAGGTGTCGAGGTCGGTGGCTCGGTCGAACTGGATGGGATTGACGAAGATGGAAACGACGACGGTGCCGCCCGGTCCGGCGATTTCGCGGGCGCGGCGCATCAGCGAAAGGTGGCCGGGGTGAAGGGCTCCCATGGTCGGCACGAGGACGCGGGGGGCGGGGGCGTTTTTCAAAATCCCTCTCAGGGCGCTGCCGGTGTCCGCGACTTTCATGCGGCGGAGTCTGCGGGTTTTCAGAACGCAGGGAAGAGCGGATTTCCGATTTCCGCCTGATCCTCGGTCCGTCATCACCCCGGCACCGGTCCGATCGTCCCGCCCTCGATGAACTCGGCCGTGGTGAAGGTCGGTCGGCGGTCGTCCTTGAATGGAGTGAATGGGGTCAGAGTAATCGGATTCACATTTCTGATTGTGGTTTCAGCACTCATGCGGCGGGAAGTCTCTGGGAAAGGGAATAGGAGGAATGGCGGATTGAGGATCGTGGATGGGAAGAGCAGAGTGAAGAAGGGGCATCAGTCAATGGTCATCGGTCATGAGTCAGGGCCGCCCCTCCAACATCTCAAGGTTGGCATCGGCGAAGGCCTTGCCCATGAGGGCGAACGTTTTGGCACACCCCATGTAGTGATAGCCGGCGTTCGATGCGCCGCGTGTCCACTTGGTGGCTTCCTCCGGACTGATGAGTTCGGCTTCGTATTTCTTGAGGGTTTCCTTCTGTTGGGCCTCGTCCATCGAGCCGTCCTTGTTCGGGGTGTTCTTGTCCTTCACCTTGAGCAGATGGGCCATCTGTTTCACCTTGGCGCGCTTCTGGTCGATGGCTGCGAGTTCCTCCGCCCAGAAGGGCGCGGTTTCCACCGCGGCGACGTTGCCTTTGAATTCCGGCAGCGACGCGGGAGCGGCCATGGCTTCGCGGAAAGCGATCGTGTTGCCCTTCGCATTCAGGCCGTCCACGCCGAGCACGCCGATCACAAAGGGCATCTTGGGTGCGTCCAGATCCTTGCGCACGTCGCGGATGAGATCGGCCATCAAGCCGCTGTATTCCGAGTAATCCCGGGTCTTGCCATCGGGGCCGTTGGGGTAGGTGCCGCCGTCCACGAGGTCATTGAAGCCCTGGAACCAGACGAGGCCGGAGATTTCATAACCATCGGCGGGATTGTAGGCCGGGCAGACGCGCTTGGGATCGGCGAGCACGCTTTTCACGTGATCGACCATGAAGCGGTAGAAGCGGCCGGATTCCTTCGCCTTTTTGGCCTTCTCCGCCTCGATGTCCTTGCCCTGCTTTTTCATCTGCTCGATCTGCGCCTCGCTGAACAGGTAGGGCCCGGCGCTGGGCGGGCGGAATTCGGTGTTCAGGCTGCGGCCGCCCCACGCGGTCTTGATGAGCAGGACCGGTTCCTTGAGCGCGGCATCCATGGTCAGGCCGAAGGTGAACTCGGGGCCGATCTTGCCGCCGTCCTTCGTGGGTTGGTCACCCCTCGCGCCGTATCCCGCGGTGAGCTTGCCGGTGCCCTCGCCGTTGGCGTTACCTTCGTAATGGCCGGTCAGGTAGGAGATCCACGTGTAGTCGGCGACGGCGGGCTTGCCGTCGGGTCCGCGCATCTGCTTGAGCAGCGGAGCGGTGGCGGGATCGTCACCGATGTAGTCGAAGGTCTCGACGCGCGCGTGGCCCTCCATGTTCGACTGGCCGGCGAGGATGAAGACTTTGAGTGGCTTCGCTTCGACGCTGACGATGGCGAGAAGCAAGGATGCTAGGAATGCGGTGGTGGATTTCATGGATGGAGTGGGAAGAAGTGCCGAGTGATCAGTGATCGGTGTCGGCGTAGGTTCCGATCACCCGCAACTTCAGTTCCAACTCCTTCACTTCGCCCGCCCGCCAGCAGGTGAGCTTGAGGATTCCGCCATTGGCTTCCTTCTCGGCCTCCTGGATCGCCACGGCGATGCTCTTGCGCGCGTCGTCGGTGAACGGTCTGCCGCCGACGCCGACAATAACGTCGTCCACCTGCACGATCCCGTCCGCCGGCGAATTCGCGCCGACATGGGTGACGAGAATCTGACGGCTGGGTGCGGTGGTGCGTCCTTGAAGCCCGTCGAAATAGGTCGCTGGTTTCAGATAGATCCACCCGCGGAGTCCGGTGGCACCGAGATTGTAGGTCTGCTTGCGGTCGACATTGCGGTCCTTGGTGAGGTCCGGCGGTCCTTGAGGCTCGGCGGCGCGGAGGTGGCCGGTGGCAAACAGTGCAATCAGGCAGGCGCAGCGGTAGAAGGTGTTGGTGTGCATGGGGGATTGATGGGAACGTGCCGAGTAAGAAAAGGGAGAGATTGACGATTGACGCTTGTTGATTTTGGATTTTTGAATGGATCGGTGGGAATCCTTGTTTACTTGTTGAACCCCTCATGGTTCATGAATTCCCAAATGCGCCCCATCCAAGTGTAGCTTCCCGTCTCCGGGGCCGCCTTCCTTTGGAAGCAGTGCCCGCGTCCGACCAGCGTGTGGAGATCTGACTGGATTCCCATCCGGCGAAGCTGCTCCCAGCATTTCACCGAATTCATCGGCGCCCAACCGTCCGCATCGCCGTGGATGAACAGGATCGGACAGGTCGCGAGGTCGAACGAGAACTCAGGGACGAGCCTGGCGTCGTCCTCGTTGCCGCCCTTGGTGTTCGGGGATTCCGCGCCGTCGGTGAGCGCGTATGCCGGATAGATCGCGACCGCCCACCGCACGTTGCAGGGAAGCTTATCGAGATCGTCGATCGGCGCGTAGGAACGGCGTTTCGAGCTGGTCGCGCCCATGAGTGTTAGGTGGCCGCCGGCCGAGGAACCCATGATGCCGATGCGGTCGGGATCGAGCCCTTTGGCCGCAGCCTCGCTGCGGACGATCCGGATGGCGCGCTGCAGATCCTGCCACGCCGTCGTGTGCTTGGCCAGTTCGCCCTGCGGTCGCGGAGTGCGATACTTCATCGTCACGACCGCCATGCCCTTTTCATTCAGGTATCGCCGTGTCGGCGCGACTTCGAATCCGTTCGGGTCGTTGCCGTTGTAGGCACCGCCCGAATAGATGATCTGGATTGCCTTCGTCTTGAGTTCCTTCGGCAGATGCCACTCAAGATAAGGCTGGCACTGGTTCTTCTGCACATCCGGCATTTTGCCTTCCGGCCAGAGCGGTTGCTTGCGGTATTCGCCGCGCGCGTCGTCATTTGGATAACGGACCATCAAATCCTCTTCCGCACCGAGACACCCGTCGAAATTCATCTGGCGGAGGAACTCGGTGACACGATCGAGCCAATTGTCGTAGGCGGTGCCCTGCTCGCCTTTGCCCGGGTCGCCCATGAAACCGTGGGGACGATCCGCGAAGAGATGGATCTCGGCCGGGATTTTCATCCTGCGGAGCTGGCGGTAGATCTGTGTGGAACCGTTCGGCGAATAGGCGTCCGTCCCGCCGTGGAAGAGGGCCATCGGACAGGTCTTCGCGTCGAACTTGAACACGTCCGAGAGCTGGGCGTCGATCGCGTCGCCTTCGCGCGTGTTAGGTCCGGTGAGCCCGTCCGTCAGCGCGTAGGCGGTGTAGACTGGCACCGCCCAGTTGACGTGGCACGGAAGCTGGTCGAGGTCGTCGATCGCACCGTAAGCCGGCGTGAGTGCGCTCGTCGCAAGCAGGACCGTCAGGTGCGACCCCGCGGAGAATCCCAACGCACCGATCTTCTCCGGATCGAACCCTCGCTTTAGTGCCTCGCTGCGGACGATCCGGACGGCGCGTTGGCCGTCCTGCCACGCGCTCTGATAGATCGGCAGCCCTTGGGGGCGCGGCGTCCGGTAGGTGAGGTTCACGCAAACGAACCCGAGCCCGGTGAATTTTTGCGCGACCCGGTCAATCCACATCCCGTCGCAGCAATTCTGATAACCGCCGCCGGAAATGAGCAACATGCAGCCGCCGTTTTTCTCCGCAGGGGCCTCATACCAGTCCAGATGCGGCATGGCATGCTCCGCCGCCTTGAATCCCGGCGCCTTCACCTCCCGGGTGGTTGCCGCGATCTGTTGGGGCTGGAAATCCGGGATCTTTCCCTCCGGCCACAGCCCGACCCGCTCTCCGGCGCACGCCAGAGCGGTGACCAACATGCAATAACCAACAATCAATGTCTTTTTCATCATATCGCTCCTTACTTTTTCGTCTGACCGAGAACCTTGATCCGCTCGAGGATCTCGACGCCGCGCTTGGCCTCCTCGGTGCGGCGGTAGTCGCAGCGCTGGGCCGCTTCCTGCACGATGGCCTTCTCCTCAGCGCTGCCTACCATGCCGACCTCGGGGTCCTCGCTTTCGGGCCAGGCCCAGTTGTCGGTGCGGAAGCTTGGGAACGGAAGCGACTCCTGGCCGGCGATCTTGAGATTGCCCATCGGGCTGGTCGCCCAGCCGTAGCGGACGGCGACGGGCTTCTTCACGAGCGGGCTCCAGACATGGATGATCGTGGGGTCGATCTTCCAGCGGGATCCATCCGGGGTGGACCGATAGCGGGCATGCGCCATGTAAAGCTTGCCGTCCTCACCGGCGATCGAGAACCCGCGGGGGATGCTGTTCATGTCGTCCGGCAACACCTTTTGGCTGAAGGTGAGGATCATCTCATCGCCCTGCGGCACCGCCGAGACGAGCGAGGCGGTTTCCCAGCGCATGCCCTTCTGGCCGTAGATCTTCGCAAGCGCCCAGCGTGCCGCCCGCTCGCCGTGATCGCGCTTTTTCAGGGGATGCAG
>JBFZFJ010000442.1:0-10997 GCA_041306405.1 Verrucomicrobiales bacterium
CCCAAGAGCTCGGCGAGGTCCCGCTCGGCAGCGTCCACTACCGCGCGCTGTTCGTCGTCGGCATCCTGCTCTTCACCGTGGTTCTGGCGATCAACGCCACCGCGCATCGCTTCGTGAACAAGATGAAGCACTAACCTTCCCACTCCATGTTCGACCCGGAAAAACTGATCCGCAAAGGCCTCCCCAAAGGGCACTTCAAGGACCTCGTGGTCCGCTCCCTGCTCGGGGGGGCGACCTATTTCGTCGTCATCATCGCGGCCTTGTTGTTTGGAAAAATCATCATCGACGGGGCTCCCGTCCTGTTCAAGGCGGAGGCTCCGTTCGTCGATTTCGAATTCCTCACCGCGAAAAACCAGACGCTCCACGTCTTCGACGACGCCCAGGGCACCCGCCACCAGCTTCCCGCCTCGGAATACAGCGCCTACCTCGCCAAACACGAAGGCGTCCCGATCTATAACGAGCAAACCTACTCCTACTCCGGCGGCGGCATCGCCGGCCCCATCGCCGGCACCGCGCTGCTCACGCTCGGCTCGATGATCCTCGCGCTGTTCTTCGGCGTCAGCGCCGCCATTTACCTATCCGAATACGCCAAGCAAAGCCCGTTCATCCACGTGGTCCGCCTGGCGATTCTCAACCTCGCCGGCATCCCCTCCATCGTCTTCGGACTCTTCGGCTTCTCGGTTTTTGTGCTCGCCGTGCCGGTCATCACCGCGACGCCTTCCGATAGATCGTTGCTCACCATTCCGCTGTATTTCAATGATTGGTTCATGAGTTTCCAAGGCTGGAACTCGTCGCTCATGGCGGGCTGCGCCACCCTCGCCTGCATGATCCTGCCAGTCATCATCACCGCATCGGAAGAATCCCTGCGCGCCGTCCCCCAGGGATTCCGCGACGCCTCGCTGGCCATGGGAGCCACCCGCTGGCAGACCATCCGCAAATGCGTGCTGCCGTTTTCCCTGCCCGGCATCCTCACTTCCTCGCTGCTGGCCATCACCCGAGTCGCCGGGGAAACCGCGCCGATCATGTTCACCGCCGCCGTCGCCGCCAAGGACGACCTCCCCTGGCAGGGACTGAAAAGCCCGTTCGATGTCCTCTCCTCCCAAGTCCAGGCGCTGCCCTACCACATCTACACCCTCGCCGCCCGCATCCCGAGCTCGGAATACACCCAGCGCGCCCAATACGGCTCCGTCTTCGTCTTCCTCGTGCTTGTCGCCGTCCTCTCGCTCGGCTCTATGATCCTGCGCGCCAAGCTCCGGGCGAAACTCAAATGGTAAGCATGAACACCGCCATTCAAATCAAGAACCTGTCGTTTGCTTATCACAGCAAACAGGTCCTGCACGATGTCACCATGGACATCCCCGCCCGCCAAGTCACCGCCTTCATCGGCCCCTCCGGCTGCGGCAAATCCACCCTCCTCCGCTGCTTCAACCGCATCAACGACCGCATCCCCGGCGCCCATCTCACCGGCGGCTCCATCCTGATCCACGACATCGACATCAACCGCCGCGACATCGACCTCCAGGAACTCCGCCGCCGCATCGGCATGGTGTTCCAAAAGTATAACCCGTTCGCCAAGTCGATTTACGACAACGTCGCCTTCAGCCTGCGCGTCGCCGGCCCGACCAAGCGCGCCGAGCTCGATGACATCGTCGAGAACGCCCTGCGCAGCGCAGCGCTGTGGGACGAGGTGAAAGACCGCCTCCACGCCAGCGCCTTCGGCCTCTCCGGCGGCCAGCAGCAACGGCTTTGCATCGCCCGCGCCATCGCCAACCAGCCGGAAATCCTGCTGATGGACGAGCCCTGCGCCGCGCTCGATCCCCTCGCCACCCTGAAAATCGAGGAGCTGATTCGTGAGCTGAAAAGACAATACACCATCGTCATCGTCACCCATAACATGGCGCAGGCCACCCGCTGCTCCGACCAGACCGCCTTCATGTATCTGGGCAAGCTCGTCGAGTTCGGCCCCACCATGCAGATTTTCGAAAAACCGAAGGACCCCCAGACCGAGGCCTACATCACCGGAGCCTTCGGCTGATTTCCCACCCAGAGCCATGCACGACACCATGCATCACCCGCCGGCAAGCCTCCAAGAGGCAGGCACCTCCGTCGCCGTGCACGACCTTGATTTCTGTTACGGCGCGTCACGGGCGCTGACGGGCATCAAGCTGGAAATCCCGGCGAACAGCGTCACTGCCTTCATCGGGCCCTCCGGCTGCGGCAAGTCCACCTTGCTGCGCTGCATCAACCGGATGAACGACGAGATCCCCGCCGCCCGCATCACCCGCGGCGGCATCCAAATCAGCGGCATCGATATTTACGACCCCTCCGTGGACGTGGTAAAACTCCGCCGCGACGTCGGCATGGTGTTCCAGAAATCCAATCCCTTCCCGCGCAGCATCTACGAAAACGTCGCCTTCGGCCTGCGACTGCGGGGCGAGCGCGACAGGTCGGTGATCGACCACGCCGTCGAGAACGCCCTCCAGGCATCCGCCTTGTGGGACGAGGTCAAAGACCGCCTCCAGGAATCCGCCCTCGGCCTCTCCGGCGGACAACAGCAGCGCCTGTGCATCGCCCGCACCATCGCCGTGAAGCCCCAGGTCATCCTGATGGACGAGCCGTGCAGTGCCCTCGACCCCATTGCCACCGCCAAGGTCGAGGACCTCATCTGGGATCTGAAAAGCGACTACACCTTCGTCATCGTCACCCATAACATGCAGCAAGCCGCGCGCGTCTCAGACACCACCGCTTTCTTCTACATGGGCGAGCTGATCGAATACTCCAACACCTCGAAAATGTTCAGCAACCCGAGCCTCAAAAAAACCGAGGAATACATCAGCGGCCGTTTCGGCTGATTCCATTTACAGACCACCCACCATACTTCCATGAGCAGCCAGCACATATTACGCGAATTCGACAAAGGGATGGAATCACTCAAGGCCGACGTCTTGTTGATGGCCAGCCTGACACGCCAAAACCTCGAGCGCGCCATGCGCGCCTTGCTCGAGCGCGACATCGACCTCGCCCGCACAGTCATCGCCGACGACTCCGACGTCGATGACCTGGAGCGCAAGATCGACCAGGGCGGCATGGACATCCTCGTGCGCTTCCATCCGGTCGCCTCCGACCTGCGGCTCGTCATCACCTCGATGAAAATGGCCCACAACCTGGAACGGATCTCCGACCACGCGGTCAACATCGCCAAGCGCGCCAAGAAAATCTGCAAGGCAGCCCCGCTGGAGGAAGCCGCCCTAACCGAGCCGCTCTACACGCTGGCCGACAAGCTCCTGCGCGACGCGTTGACCGCCTACACCGACGCGAACGCCGAACTCGGCGAAAGCCTCAAAGCCCGCGACAAGGAGCTCGACCGCCTCCACAAGCAAATGATCGCCTCGCTCAGCGGCCGCTTGGAAAGCTCCGCCGGCCGCTCGGAAAACCTGCTGCACCTCATCTTCGTCGCCCGCTCGATCGAACGCATCGGCGACCTCGCCGTCAACATCGGCGAAGACGCCGTCTTCCTCGGCGAGGCCCGCGACATCCGGCATGAACACCGGAAGCCTCCTGCCGACGGCAGCGAGGCGCAAAGCTGAGCCGACTTCTTGAAAATCCGCGGATGCGAGTGTAGGCTCCTCGCCGCGCATGAACACCGACCGGCTGATCGCGTATTTCTCCATGGAAATCGCGTTGGAACTGGAAATGCCCACCTACTGCGGCGGGCTAGGCATTCTCGCGGGCGACACCTTGCGCGCCGCCGCCGACAGCCAGCTGCCCGTGGCCGCCATTTCCCTGCTTCACCGCAAGGGCTATTTCTTCCAGCGGCTCGATGCCGACGGCTCGCAGACCGAGCAGTCCTGTGAATGGAAAATCGAGAATTTCCTCAAGGAACTCGCGCCCCGCGCCTCGGTCGTCATCAGCGGCCGCACGATCTATCTCCGGGCATGGCAATACGACGTCAAGGGCGCGAAAGGCGGCAGCGTGCCGGTCTATCTGCTCGATACCGACCTGCCGGAAAACTCGGAATGGGACCGCCGCATCACCGACCATCTCTACGGCGGAAACGAATGGTACCGGCTGTGCCAGGAAATCGTCATGGGCATCGGCGGCGTGCGGATGCTGCGGGAACTCGGCCACCGCAACCTCACCCGCTACCACATGAACGAAGGCCACGCCAGCCTGCTCGCCATGGAACTGCTAGACGAGGAGGCGCTCGCCGCGGGCCGGGAAACCTTCAACCATGACGACGTGGAGTCCGTCCGCAGGAAATGCGTCTTCACCACCCACACCGCCGTCCCCGCGGGCCACGACAGATTCCCGCTCGACATGGTCGCCGCCGCCCTCGGCCGCACCGAAGTGGGCGAGATGCGGGAAATTTTCTGCTGCGGCGGCGACCTGAACATGACCTACCTCGCGCTCAATCTCAGCCACTACATCAACGGCGTTGCCAAGAAACACACGGAGGTTTCCCAGCGCATGTTCGCCGGCTACAAAATCCACGACGTCACCAACGGCGTCCACGCCCCCACCTGGGTCGCACCCTCTTTCCAGCGGCTTTACGACCGCTACAGCCCCGGCTGGCGGGAGGACAATTTCAACCTGCGCCACGCGCTGAGCTTCCCCGCGGAGGAAGTCTGGGAAGCCCACGCCGAAGCCAAAGCCGCCCTTCTCGACCGGGTCAACCGCGAGACCAACGCCGGCATGGAGCCTAACATCCTCACCTTCGGCTTCGCCCGCCGCATCGCCGACTACAAACGGGCCGACCTGTTCCTGCACGACCTCGAACGGCTCAAATCCATCGCACGTCAAACCGGCCCGTTCCAAGTCGTGTTTGCCGGCAAGGCCCATCCCGGCGACGCCGTCGGCAGGGAAACCATCCGCAAAATCTTCCGGGCCATCGAAGCGCTCCAAGGACATGTCCGGATCGCCTATCTCACCAACTACGATTGGGAGTTAGCCCGCCTGATGACCGCGGGCGTGGACGTCTGGCTGAACACGCCGCTCCCGCCGCTGGAAGCATCCGGCACCAGCGGCATGAAGGCCGCCGTCAACGGCGTGCCCAGCCTCAGCATCCTCGACGGCTGGTGGATCGAAGGCTGCATCGAGGGCACCACCGGCTGGGCCATCGGCAGCTTGTCGCGATCGGCCGATCCGGCACAAACCACGCCGCTCGACGCCGCGTCGCTCTATGAAAAAATCGAGCGCGTCGTGATTCCGCTTTACTATAACGAACGAGACCGCTTTCTCGACATCATGCGCCACGCCATCGCCCTCAACGGTGCGTATTTCACCACCCAGCGAATGTTGCTCCAATACGTCCTGAGCGCCTATTTCTAGCAAACCGGTCCGCTGCCCGCCGAAATCGTCACCCGATCAAAATCATGAACAAAACCCCATTCATCACCCAAGCCGAGGCCATGAAGGAAGACTTCAAGGGCCGCACGAACTACTGGATGTGCCGTCCGGAGATCACCAACGCCAAGGACCTGCAAATCTGCCGCGCCGTCCTGCCCGCCGGCGAGGGCCATGATTTCCATCACCATCCCGAGTTGGAAGAGGCGATCTACGTCATCGAGGGCGAGGTCGAGCAATGGGTCGGCGAGGAAAAGCAAATCCTCAAGGTCGGCGAGGTCGCGCACATGCCGCCCGGCGTCGTCCATGCCACTTTCAACCTCAGCGGCAAGGACGCGGTGATCCTCGCCATCCTCTCGCCGGGAGCCGCCACCGGGCCGTTTCTCGTCGATGTCAGCGGCGAGGAGCCCTGGGCGTCGCTGCGCGGCTGCTAGCGCCGGAACTCGGACGGCCGCCAGCCGATCCATTTGTAGAAGGTGTTGGAAAACGTGAACGCGCTCTCGAATCCAACCGCCCTCGCGATCACTTCGACCTTGTCGTCGGTGACCGACAGCAAATGGCGCGCCCGCTGAAGGCGCAGGTGCGTCAGGTGTTGCATCGGGCTCCGGCCGATTTCCTTCCGGCAAAGCCGCCGCAGGTGCTCTCCGCTCATGCAAGCGGCGGCGGCGAGTTCCTCTAACGACCACCCCCGCGCCAGGTCCGTCTCCACCCGCTGCCACAGCCGCCACAGCCGGTCGTCCGACGAATGGGGCTGGGCGAAACGCACGACATAGTGGTGCACCAGCTCGCTCCAATGGTGCAGCGCGGATGCCCCGTTAGCCGAGCTGCTTTCCGCGTGCAGCCCTTCGATCGCCGCCTTGAGCGGAGCTGTGTCGAAATTTCCGGCGACGGGAGAAAGCGAGGAGAGAATCGGCCGCGATTCACGCGATTCGCGATACCGCACCCAGACAAAACTCCACTTCTTCCCCGGCAGGCACTTGAGCGCGTTCATCACGAACGGCGGCAGCAGGCAGGCCTGACCGGCCCGGATGCGCTTCCATTGTCCGTCAGCGAGGATCACGCCCTCACCCTCCATACACGCCAGCATGAAAGTCCCGCTTTGATCCGCCCGCACGATTTCAAACGGCGGCACCGCTTTCATGATCCCGCAATGGGAAATGTGGTGCTGGCCGAGCAGCGGACAGACCGGACCGTCCTGCATCCAGCCGCGCAGGTCGGAGACATCCGCCCGCACGACCTGATAGCGCGTCGATTTCCCGAGGATCTCGATATCCTCTGGCTGACTTGCGGGTCCGGACTCTTTCATGGATGGCGGCGCGATGCTGGATGACGATGTGGAATCGGGATAGCCGAAAGTGGACTCCGTTTCACCTTCCACGATTGACGCCGCCATGCCCCGGCGTAATCAAAAGCCATGCCGAACCCATGGACTGGAAAAGGAAATCCCTACACCCGCACGGAAGTCATCGAGCGCTTCAACGACACGCTCTCGAAAGGCCAGGCGATCATCGCCGCCGGCGCGGGCTCGGGAATCAGCGCGAAATTCATCGAGAAGGGCGGCGCCGATCTCATCATCATTTATAATTCCGGCCGCTTCCGCATGATGGGCCACGGCTCGACCGCCGGCTTGATGGCCTATGGCGATGCCAACGCCATCGCCATGGAAATCGGCGAATATGAGGTACTCCCCATCGTCGAGGAAGTCCCGGTCATCTGCGGCGTCCACGCCACCGACCCGCGCCGCCGGATGTGGCATTGGCTCGGCCAAGTGAAGAACATGGGCTTCTCCGGCGTGAACAATTTCCCCACCCACACGATCGTGGACGGTCACTTCCGCAGCGTGCTTGAGGAAACCGGCATGAGCGTGAAGAAGGAGTTCGAAATGATCGCCCTCGCCCGCAAGATGGACTTGTTTTCCATCGTCTATGTCGGCACCCCGGAAGAAGCGGTGGAAATGGCGAAGTCCGGCGCGGATGCGATCATCGCCCACGTCGGCACCACCGTCGGCGGCTCGATCGGCGTGACCAACGCGGTGGTGAGCTGGGAGGAAACGATCAAGCGCACCCAAGACATCATCGACGCCGCGAAGACCGTCCGCGACGACATTTTCTACCTCTGCCACGGCGGCCCGATCAACACCCCGGAAGACGCGGACCGCGTGATCCAGGCCACCGATTGCGTCGGCTTCGTCGGCGCGTCGAGCCTCGAACGCATGGGCGTGGAAGAGTCACTCACCAACATCACCCGCCAGTTCAAATCCATTTCCGTCAAACGGAAGAACTAACACCATGGCCACCATCGCCGTTCTCGGAACACTCGACTCAAAGGGTGAGGAACACGCTTTCGTCGCCGCGTGGATCCGCGCCCGTGGCCATCAGGTTCTGCTGATCGACGTCGGCACCGGCGGCCCGCCGACCGTGGTCCCGAACTTCACCCGCGAGCAGGTCGCCGCGTTCGCCGGGATTGATCTCGCGGAAATTCTCACCCGCAAGGACCGCGGCGAATGCGTGGTGGCGATGAGCCAGGCCGCACCGCTCTTTCTGGCGAAACTCGCAGCCGCGCGCGAGATCGACGGCGTCATTTCCCTCGGCGGTGGCGGCGGCACGGCGATCGCCACTGCGGCGATGCGCGCCCTGCCGATGGGGTTTCCAAAACTCATGGTTTCCACGCTGGCCTCCGGAAACACTGCGCACTATCTCGGCACCAAGGACATCGTCATGATGCCAAGCATCGCCGACATCGCCGGACTGAACCGACTCTCGCGCATCATCTTCTCCCGCGCCGCCGGGGCGATTTGCGGGATGGTGGAAGTGGAAATCCAAATCGACGAGGCTCGGCCGTTAGTCGTCGCCAGCATGTTCGGCAACACCACCGCCTGCGTCACCGAGGCGAAGCGCATCATTGAGGAAGCGGGCTACGAAGTCCTCGTCTTCGCCGCCACCGGGGCGGGCGGCAGATCGATGGAATCGCTGATCGAGAGCGGCCTGGTCGCCGGGGTCCTCGATCTAACCACAACCGAATGGGCGGACGAACTCGTCGGTGGAGTCCTCAACGCCGGACCCGAGCGGATGGACGCCGTCGGCAAGGCTGCAATCCCCGCCGTCATCGCGCCGGGCTGCCTCGACATGGTGAACTTCGGTGAACGCGACTCGGTCCCCGCAAAATTCACGGACCGGAATTTCTACATCCACAACCCGCAGGTCACGCTGATGCGGACCACGCCGGAAGAATCCGCCGCCCTGGGCCGCATCCTCGCGGAGAAGGTCAACCGCTACGAGGCTCCAGCGGTGGTCATGATTCCAAAAAGGGCGATCAGCATCATCAGCGCCGCCGGCCAGCCGTTCCATGATCCCGCTGCGGATGAAGCGCTTTTCGAGGCGATCCACACCCACGCGAAGGTCCCGGTCGAAGATTTCGAGGAAGAGATCAACAGCCCGGCCTTCGCCAGAGCCTGCGCGCAAAAACTGCTCGGACTGATGAAAGTTGCTAGAATTTAACCCCACACATCCATGATAAGACACTACGGCATGTTCCAATTCCACCCGGAGATCACTCCGGAACAAATCGACGAATGCTTTGCGGAGATGTCCGCGATGGTCGGTAAAATCCCCGGCCTGCTCTCGGTCGAGCACGGTCCTTACGACAGCCCGGAAGGCCTCAATGACGGCTTCACCCACGGCTTCGTCATGACATTCGACACCGCAGCCAACCGCGATATCTATCTGCCCCATCCTGAGCACGAGCGGGTGAAGGATATCGTCGTGCCACGATTGGCGCGGGTCACGGTATTCGATTTTGAAAACTGATTTTATGAAGTGGCTTCTGATTTTGCTAACCGCGCTGCCACTGGCGGATGCGGCACCGGTTCCCCTTTTTGATGGAAAATCCCTCGCTGGCTGGGAAATGCCCGCCGGAGAGGAGAAGTGGTGGCGGGTGATGGACGGGATGATCGTCGGCGGCTCGCTGGAGCAGAAGGTCCCGACGAATCTCTTTCTCAGTTCAGCCCGTGAATTCCAGAACTTCGAGCTCACCTTCAAGATCCGCCTGGTGAAGGGCGCGGGCTTCATGAATTCCGGCATGCAGGTGCGTAGCGCGCGCGACGCAGGCAAGCCACACATGTCTGGCTATCAGGTCGATGCGGGGATCGGCTACTGGGGGGATCTTTACGATGAGCATCGTCGGGACAAGAAGCTCACCGGCTCGGTGGACTCAGCAGCCTTGGCGAAGGTGGTGAAGGATTGGGAATGGAACGATTACCGGATTGTTTGTGAAGGCCGCCAGATCCGCTCATGGATCAACGGCCAGCCAGCGGTCGATTTCACAGAAACCGACCCTGCGATTCCACTCGATGGCAAGCTCGGCATTCAGGTGCACGCTGGAGGAACGCTGCTAGTCCAGCTCAAGGACATCTCCATCACCGAACTCCCCGCGACTCCGGGTGCCCCCTCGTGGAAGGCCCCGAAGCCGGCCATTAAACAGCAGAAGACCGAGGGCTCCGCTGCAAAAACTCCCGAGGAGGAGCGTCAGTCCTTCCAACTTCCCGAGGGCTTCGTCGCTGAACTGGTGACGTCCGAGGAACAGGGAGTCGGCAAACCGATCACCATGGCCTGGGATGCCCGCGGACGGCTGTGGACGATGACCGCGCTCGAGTATCCGGTGGATGCGAATGAAAACCGCGCCAACGCCGAGGCACTCTATGCCCGTGGGGGGAAAGACCAAGTGCTGGTGATCGATCATCCGGAACGATCCGGACCGCAGACTGCACGGGTGTTTGCCGAGGGATTGGCGCTTCCTATGGGGCTATTGCCCGATCTCGATGGCAATGGCGCGTTCGTCCAATACGGTTCGCAGATCCGCCGCTATCTCGATACTGACAAGGATGGAAAAGCGGACAAGTTCGATGTCGTGCTCGAGGGCTTCGGCATCCAGGACTCGCACCTCCTGCCGCACCAGTTCGAGAGGGCACCGGGTGGTTGGATCTACGTGGCGCAGGGGCTTTTCAATGACTCGACCGTGCGTCGTCCGGGTGGTCTCCCGTTCGCGGACGGCTCGAAGGAGAAAGCTTTCAAAGCCTGCAAGCTCGCCCGCTTCCGACCGGATGGCAGTGACTTCGAACTCGTCAGCGCAGGACCTAACAACATCTGGGGCTTCTTCCAGACCCGTGCCGGTGAAACATTCCTCCAGGAAGCCAACGACATGGGAATTCCAGTCACGGAGTATGAGCCCGGCACCCACTACGCGACCGGCTCGAATGAAAAGCTTCGCCCCTACGCGCCGCAGATTCCGGCATCGATGAAACCGATCATGGGCGGCACCGGCCTCAGTGGCCTCGCCGTCGCTGAGGATCGGGACAGCGCCTTTGCCAAAGCCTATGGCGGTGATCACGTGATCTATGTCGCCAACCCGATCACCGGGCGCATCCAGGTGATCACGACCAAGGTGGAGGAAAACCGGCATCCGGAGTATTCCAAGCGCGAGGACTTTCTTGTTTCCAGCGATCCCTGCTTCCGACCGGTGTCGATCCACTTCGGCCCCGATGGCTTTCTCTACATCGCGGACTGGTATAACAAGATCATCTCTCACAACGAGGTGCCGAGAGCCCATCCGGACCGCGACAAGACCCGCGGTCGCATCTGGAGGATCCGCCCGGTGGG
>JBFZFJ010000443.1:0-10180 GCA_041306405.1 Verrucomicrobiales bacterium
GCGCTCAAAGCCCGCCACGCCAGCCACCTCTCATGGCCGGCGATCTTCGAGCTCTCAGGCACGAAATCCTCCATCCCCTACAACATGGTCTGCAACAATGACTTCAAATGAAAAAGCCGTGATCCCCCAACCAGGTGAAACCGTGGAGAATGCCTGGGATTTGCGGCTTCCTTCCCCGGATTCTTGTCTTCGGCAGGTTTGGCCGCATCTTCCGCAAAGTTCGACAAACCGCCTGAGCCGGTCCTTGCTGTCCTGCATGTAATCCCTGTTTCCCACCTGTCTGGCGGCTTCGTGCCGGATAGGAATCCACTCGCGGGGATTGCCGGGGTTTCCAAGAAGTTGGGGCGCGAAGAGTTATTCCTGATGCCGGTCGTGCCGGTTCCCTGAGCCTCAGTCCAGACCGATCACCGCCTTGAAGCGCACGAACGCCGCCTCCCACGCGACGGAATCACCGGGTGCGAAAAGCCGGAACTCGAACGAGCGCCGGATCAAATCCCGCCCGGTCTTGATGTCCGGCAAATGACCGGTCCCCACCATCTGGGTGATGACGTTGCCGCAAGACGTGGCTTCCACCGGACCGGCGATCACCTCGATTCCGAGCGCGTTGGCCGTCGCCTGGCTGAGCAGCTCGTTTTGAATTCCGCCGCCACCCGCATGCAGGCGGGTGAAATCGCGGCCCGTTAGTTTGCGGACGCGGTCGTAAACGACGCGGTATTTGAGAGCGAGCGATTCGCTGGCCACCCGCAGGATCTGGCCGTGGTCGGCGGGGACGGGCTGGCCGGTTTTCTCGCAGTAAGCGCGGATCTTGGCGGGCATTTCGCCGGGGCTGGCGAAGCTCGCGTCGTCCGGATCGATGAAGGCGGTGAAGGGCTCGGCGTCGCTCGCCATTTCCGCCATTTCCGCGTAGCCGAATTTCTCGCCGTCGAGTTCCCACTGGCGTTTGCATTCCTGGATGAGCCACAGGCCGCTGATGTTTTTCAAAAACCGGACGCTGCCATCCACTCCGAGCTCGTTGCAGAATCCCAGCTCGAACGCCTCCGACGTGGTGATCGCCTCGGCCGCCTCCACGCCCATGATCGACCACGTGCCCGAGGACAACCAAAGGTTTCCGCTGCCGATCATCGGAATGCCCGCCACCGCCGCAGCCGTGTCGTGACAAGCCGTGGCCACCACCGGAATGCCGGCCCGGCCGATGAATGCCGCCACTTCCTCACGGATCGGCCCGAGCACGGTGCCCGGCGCGACCACTTCGCCGAAGATCTTGCGCGGCAAGCCCAGCGCGTCGATCACGCCCCACGCCCAGCCGCCGGTGCGCGGGTCGATCAATTGCGAGGTCGAGGCGACCGTCCGCTCGACCGCCTGCCTGCCGGTCAGCCAATACGCCAGCAGATCCGGCACGAAGAGCAGGCGCTCCGCATTCAGCAGGGCCGGGCTCTTCTTGCGCGCCTCCGCCAGCAGGTGCAGCGAGCTGTTATAGAAATTCGTCTTGAGTCCGGTCTGCGCGTAAATTTCCGCCTCGGGCAAAATCGCGTGCATCGCCTCCGCCATGCCCCCGAAGCGCGGGTCGCGGTATTGGTGCGGCATTCCCAACAGCTCGCCGTTTTCATCCACCAGTCCGAAATCGCAGCCCCAGGTATCGATGCCGATCGAGACGATATTCTCGCCGTGCCGCTCCACCGCGCGGCGCAGACCTTCGAGAATCTCGCGGTAAAGCCCGACGAGGTTCCAAAACGATCCGCCCGGCAGATCCGTCCCCAGATTGTCGAAACGGTGGATTTCCTCAAGCTCCAGCTTGGAGAAATCCGTCTTCGCGGCGATCACGCGACCGCTGCCTGCACCTAAATCCACGGCGATGAATACTTTTCCGGATGTCATTTTCAATTGGGGTCGCGCCCATCGTTTTGCAACGCCCACCCGGATGCAACCCAGAAAGCTGGCCAGGGAAAGTCCGTCCAGCGGCCCAAACGGAAGGGTGGACGGGCGATTTTTTCGAAAACTCGGAATCACCATAAAAAAATCTTGCGCAGGGGGGGGCGGCGTGCTGTTCTCCCCGCCCGCCCACAGGGGTGGATCAACTTTTATTCCCAAACGGCCATGGCCTACGCAGTGATCAAAACCGGCGGTAAACAATACCGCATCCAAGAAGGCGACAAATTCGATGTCGAGAAGCTCGATGCCGAAGTCGATTCGACAATCACGTTTGACGTCTTGATCGTCGGCGAAGGCGAGACCGTGAAAATCGGCGCTCCGCTCGTGGCCGGCGCTTCGGTGACCGCCAAGGTCATCAACCAATACCGCGGACCCAAGGGCGTTGCCTTCAAGTTCAAGCGCCGCAAAGGCTTCCACAAAACCAAAGGCTTCCGCCGCAGCCTGACCACGCTCGAGATCACCTCGATCGCCGGCTAATTTCCAACCACTTCATTTCCCCACTTTTATGGCCCATAAAAAAGGACAAGGTTCCGTCAAGAACGGTCGCGATTCCCGCAGCAAGCGCCTCGGCGTGAAAAAATTCGGCAGCCAAGCCGTGATCGCCGGAAACATCATCATCCGCCAGCGCGGCACCAAAGTGCATCCGGGCCTTGGCGTCGGTTGCGGTCGTGACCACACGCTCTTCGCTCTCGTCGATGGCCGCGTGTTCTTCGACAAGGAAGGCCGCCGCGTGAACGTCATCGCTCCCGCCTTGGCCGCCGCTAACTGAGCCGATCGAATCCACTTCAATGAAAAGACCGCTTCCATCATGGAAGCGGTCTTTTTTTGTGCCAGCCCTTTCCGGATGCGGCACGGCATGTAAATTGGCCCCGCAATTGATGAAATTCCTGTTGCTGTGGATCTGTGTTTTGGCGGGGCTTGGCGGCCTGTGCGCCTGCCAGCGGAGCCGCGCGTCGAGTCCGCCCAAAGCGGTGCCTGTGCGGGCGGATGGCGTCGTGGAGCTGGATTTGATGAGCTTCAACGTGCGCTACGAGTCCCCCGAGGACCGCGACTCGCGCTCGTGGCGGGAACGCGTTGCAGGAGCGGTGCGGATGATCCGCAGGCAGCGGCCGGATTGCATCGGCGTGCAGGAGGCCCAGCACGGGCAGGCGGCGGATTTGTGGGCGTCGCTGCCGGATTACGAATTCTTCGGCGTGGGCCGTGAGGATGGCAAACAGGACGGCGAGTATTCCGGGATTTTCTATCAACGCGAGCGTTTCCGGCCGGATGCGACGGACTGCGGGACCTTCTGGCTGTCCGACACGCCGGAGCATGCGGGCTCGCGGACCTGGGGAAACGAGATCCCGCGGGTGGCGGCGTGGCTGCGGCTGGTGGACCTCGCGACGGGGCGCGGATTCTATGTTTTCAACACGCACTGGGATCACCGCCATCAGGGATCGCGCGAGCGGGCAGCCATGCTGATTTCCAAACGGATCGACGGGCGGGAGCATGCGGACGAACCGGTGGCGCTGATCGGCGACTTCAACTCGGTCGAGTCGAATCCGGGGATGATCTACCTGACCGGCCGGCGCGCCCGGCTCGCCGGCTCCGAGCAAATCTGGCCGAACGGCCTGCTCGATGCCTATCAGACCTTGCACGCCGGAGAGAAGAACCGCCGGACGTTGCATTTCTGGAGCGATAGCCGCGAGGGCTTGATCAAGGTGGATCACATTCTGGTCAGCCGCGGCGCCGAGATCGGGGCGGCGGAGATTGTTTCAGGCGACCAGCCGATGGTTTCCGATCATTTCCCGGTCATCGCGCGGGTGAAATTTCCGCCAACCCGGTAGCGCACGTGTTCCGCCAGCGCCTCCCGCCAATGGCGCGGGGGCTGGCCGAGGATTTCCGAGAGGCGGCGGGTGTCCATCGCCGTGAATCGCGGCCGCACGGCGCGGAACGCGGCGATCCCGGCGAGCGCTTGCTTTTGGATTTCCGGAATCTCTGTGAGAGCACCACAAGCCACCATTTCCCCGACCACGGTGGTGGCCATGCCATGCCAGCTAACGGGCTCGCCGGAGTTGCAGGCGTGGACGACTCCCGTGGTTTTCAGCGCGACGAGTCGCTCCATCCATGTTGCCAGATCGCCGCTACAGGTGGGCAGTGAGAACTTATCGGCCACCGCGACCAGCGGGCGACCGGCGAGCGCGGCGTCGAAAACCTGATCGACGAAGGAGGGTTTTTCCGGACCGAACACCCAGGAGATCCGGACCACGCAATTTCCCGGCACGGCTAACACCGCACGCTCCCCGGCGAGCTTGCTGCGACCGTAGACGCTGAGAGGTTCCGGAATTTCGGCCTCGCTGCGGAGGCCCGGCGACTCGCCGGCGAACACGTAGTCCGTGCTGAAATGGAAAACGGAAACACCGCGCGTCGCCGCCCATGCCGCGATTTCTCCGGGTGCTTCGGCGTTGACCCGCATCGCCAGCGCGGGGTCGTCCTCACACGCTTCGAGCGACGTTATGCCCGCCGGATTGATGAAAACGTCACAGTCGAGTTGATCCAAGGTTCTCGCCAGTGATTCCGGATTTGCCAGATCGCAAAGACCGCGCGGCAGCGAAATGACTTTGTGGTTCGTCGAGAAATGACGGGCCAGGGCCGCCCCTACCCGCCCGCCGGTCCCGGTGACCGCGATTCGCATGAGATCAGATGAGTCCTTGCTCGCGCAGCGCTTCCTCCACGTCGTTGTAATCCGGGGACACGATGCCCGCATCGCGGATGCGTTGGATCTTGCGGCGCACTCCGAGCTTGCTGCGCGGGCCCGTCACCAGGCCGGTGACGCCGCCGACAACGAACGGCAACAAGGCAGCGATGCCCAACGCGCCCAAGCCGATTCCGACTCCGCGCCGCGCGCCGCGGTGCATCAAATCTCCCAGCAGCAGGCCCGCCGCCGCTCCTAGCAGCGCGGGCGCGGTCAGGGCGCTCGTTTCAATCCATGCGGGGGTTGTATCGGAATACTCGTCGGCCATGGCCGAGCTTTATTCCTTTTCAGGACTAACGACAACACCTGAAACAGGAAAAATACGGCTGCCGGTGAGGCGCCGCCTTTTCACAAGGATGCCGAGGCTTGGTTTTCGCTTTTCGTCTGGATGGAACCGCGGATCACGAAGACATCGGCACCCGTGCCGATTCTGCTGTAGAGGTCGGCGACATCGCGGCTGCCCATGCGGATGCAACCGTAGGACGCGGGCGAGCCCAGGCGGCGTTCCTCGGGAGTTCCGTGGATGTAAATGGTCCGGCGGAAGGCGTTTTGATTCCGCGACTCGGTGCCGGTGAGCCAAAGGATCCGGGTGACGACAGGGTCACGGCCGGGGGCGTTGGGTTTGATGACTTCTCCGGTGGGGCGGCGGCTTTTGAAAACGCTGCCAATCGCGGCGTTGTCGCCGATTTTTTTGGCCACCTGCAGTCGCCCGAGCGGCGTGCAGTTGCTGCCTGGCCGGTCACCAATGCCAAACTTGGAGGTCGAAATCCTGTAGGATTTGACCGGAGTGCCGTCGCGAACCAGAAGCATTTTCTGATCGCGCACGCTGACGATCATTTTGTTATGGGTATCACCGCCGAACGAGAACGAATTGGAGCCGCAACCGGTGAGCCCGACAGCCGCCAGAAGGCTGAGAGACGCGAAAAACAGAACGCGCGGCTTGGGGATTCCGGTCATGGTTCTGTCATGGGGCTTTACGATTCACGGTCTTGGCAGCGGGCGCCTCCGCACCGGACGGCAACAAGCGCACGAGCGACGACAGTGACGTATAGAAGAAACCGACGGGGAATGGAAGGAGAAGAATCGCGGAGGACCAATTCGCTTTCATCGCCGCCTCGACGACGACGAACAGGAAAAAGAAGCCGAACAGCAACTCGACGAAGGGGGTGAGCGTTTTCATCGCCTTGTAGCTGCTCTTCTTCCAGTCCTGGCGCTTCACCTGGTCGATCCCGTATTTCGGGGTGCGGACGAAGGCGGATTGATGGTTGCAAAGCGCCTCAAGCACGGCCTTGGCGTTGCTGATCGACATCCCGATGCCAAGCGCCAGAAGCAGGGGCAGATAGGGAATCTCGCGCCACCAGGAACCCGGACGAAGCGCCTTCTGGGCCACCAGGTAGAACACGATCACCGACACCGAAGCGAAGAAGAAAATCGGAACGTTGACGATGTAAGTCGTCAGCTTCCCGAAATCCGGCTGGGCCTGTTGGTTCGGATAAATCAGGAAGCAAAGGCAGATGAGAAGCAGATAGGCGAAGTTCGAAGTGAGATGGGCCGTGGCCTCCATCTTGATGAACAACGGCACGTCGCTCTTCCAAATCGCGGGGAGCACCTTTTTGCAAACCTGGATCGAGCCCTTGGTCCAGCGGTGTTGCTGGCTCTTGAAGCCGTCCATGTCCACCGGCAGTTCGGCCGGGGTTTCCACATCGTTGAGGAAAATGAAGCGCCAGCCCTTGAGCTGCGCCCGATAACTGAGGTCCATGTCCTCGGTGAGCGTGTCGTGCTCCCAGCCGCCGGCGTCGGCGATGCAGGATTTCCGCCAGATGCCGCCGGTGCCGTTGAAGGTGAAAAACCGCCCGGAGCGATTGCGGGCGGTTTGCTCGAGCTCGAGGTGGCCGTCCAGGAACATCGCCTGGATGCGGGTCAGCACGTTGAACGTCCGGTTGAGATGCCCCCAACGCGTTTGGATCATGCCGATCTTGTCATCGGAGAAATAATGGATCGTTTCCTGAAGCAGGTCGGGATTGGGGACGAAGTCGGCGTCGAGAATAAGAAGATACTCGCCCTTGGCGAAACGAGTGCCGTTTTCAAGCGCGCCCGCCTTGTAGCCGGTGCGGTCCGTCCGGTGAATGTGCTCGGCGTCGAATCCGCGAGCCTTCAGACTTTCAATCCCGGCCCGGCAGATTTCGACGGTCTCATCCGTCGAGTCGTCCAACAGCTGGATCTGCATCTTGTCCTGCGGGTAATCCAGCGCGGAGACGGAAGCCAGCAGGCGGTCCACCACGTGCATTTCATTGAAAACCGGCAGCTGGATGGTCACCAGCGGCAACTCCTTGAACAACTCCTTGGGCTCCGGATGCTTCCGCGAGTGTTTCAAATAGAGAAATACGATCGTCAGCCGGTGCGAGCCGTAGCCCGCGAGGCCGACGAGAACAACAATATACGAGGCATACCAAAGAGGTGAGGTCCAGTCCATAGCGGTGGGAAGGTCGGTGTTCAGACGAATTTTCCGAGCCCACGCAATGATGGAGAGGAAGTTCCTCGGGGAGGTGCTCGGCGACCGACAAATGATTGGAAATCAATCGCCAGACGCCGCAGGCTTACCAAAAGCAAGCCTGCCGTCAAGCCTCAAGTCGGGTTTAGAAAGATCTCGGCGCGGACGAGTGCCTCATCGGCAGCGCGATTCTTCCCGCCTGATTATTTCTTCTTTTTCGCTTCAAGGCCCTCTTTGACCTTGGACTCGATGTCGGCGTAAATGACCGGATCTCCCTTAAGCAGCTCCTTGGCGGCGTCGCGACCTTGGGCGAGCTGGGTGCCGTTGTAGCTGAACCACGAGCCGCGCTTCTGGACGATTTCCATTTCCAACGCCAGATCGAGCAGCGAACCGGTCGAGGAAATCCCCTCGTTATACATGATGTCGAATTCGGCCTCGGTGAACGGGGCGGCGACCTTGTTTTTGACGATTTTCACCTTGGTGCGGTTGCCCGTGACCGTGCCGTCGGTCGATTTGATCGCCCCGATCCGGCGGATATCGACGCGGACGGAGGAGAAGAACTTGAGCGCCCGGCCGCCGGGGGTGGTTTCGGGGTTGCCGAACATCACGCCGATTTTCTCGCGAATCTGGTTGGTGAAAATACAGACGGTCTGCGCCTTGGAAATCAGGGCGGTGAGCTTCCGCATCGCGGCGCTCATCAGGCGGGCCTGCGCACCCACGGTCGAGTCGCCGATTTCGCCGTCGAGCTCCTGCTTGGTGACCAAGGCGGCAACGGAATCCAGCACGATGACCGCGATCGCATTGGAGCGGACCAGCGCTTCGCAGATTTGGAGGGCTTCCTCACCGGATGATGGCTGGGAAACGAGAAGGTCGTCGAGATTCACGCCGAGCTTGCGGGCGTATTGGGGATCGAGAGCGTGCTCGACGTCGATGAAAGCCGCGAGCCCCCCGCGTTTTTGGGCTTGGGCGATGACCGTGAGAGTGAGCGTGGTCTTGCCGGAGGATTCCGGGCCGAACACTTCGACAATCCGGCCGCAGGGGAAGCCGCCGACACCCAGGGCGCGGTCGATGAGGAGATTTCCGGTCGGAATGACGTCCACATCGACGCAGCGATCATCCCCCAAGCGCATGATAGCGGATTCACCGAACTCTTTCTGGATGTGCGAGATCGCAAGATCCAAGTTGCGCTTGCGGGCTTCGTTGAGTTTTTCGGTGGCGGATTCTTCGGATGTTTGTTTGGCGGCCATGGGAGTTGTGTGGTGTTGCCAAGGGTCTGACGGAAGGCAAGGCGACTTGCAAGAAAAAGATGTTCACTCGAACAAAAAAGTGCCCTGCAAGCCAGCCGACGGGAGATGCAAATCCCGAATCACGCGAATCCGCCGAACCTTCAAACAGACATGTGATGCCTCGCTGCCAGCATCACTTCATCCCGAAGCTGAGGCGCGCTTTACCTTCCGGGTCTTTCGCGACATCCGCCGTCCAAGTCATGGAAAAGCCCTCGACAAGCGCTGCAGGCGGCTTGTTCTCAAGCGTGATGGATGAGTTTTCCGAGGCCATAACTTCAATTTTCCTTCCATGATACGCGCCAAGCTCGAGTTGCACGCCAGCGATTCCCGGGCCGTTGATTTCCGCGCTGCCCGCATCCACCGCTTCAGTGAGAGACTGCTTCACACGCTTCTTGTCCGTCCAAACCAACTGCAGCCGGTCGTTTTTGGTTTTCTCCTCAAACGCCTTCCCCGCCTTCTTGTCGCCATTCTTCTTCGCATCGACGTAAACATCGGGGATTTTCAATTCGATCGCAAATCTCAGCGGGTTTTTCAAGGTCCCCGGCTCCAGCAAGCGCCCGCCCAGCGAGATTCCTCCGCGCTCCTCGTTGATAAAAATCTCAAACCCCGCGTCGCCCGTGACCTTGCCCTTGATCACGACATTCTGGGGTTTGTCTGTCGCCGGTTGGGCGGACTCCAGCGACTCAGGCTGGATTTGGCGTGACACCACTTTGCCGTCCGGCATGGTTTCCAACACTTTGAAAGTCACGGGAATTGTCAACTTACTGCTCACCCACGCGCCTTTTTTTCCCGGCTTGATCATTGCCTTGCCCTCGGAAGTGAAGCCGAACCGGAACGCCCTGTTTTCCACCCCCACAAAATAACCCAGCCATTGCTTTTCCGTCATCGTCGGCAGGGCCGCGCGCACCGGCAAAATCCCCACCACGCCCATCATGCCGACCGCAAGCAGTCCCATCCTTGATTTGTTGAGATTCATCATCTCAAACAATCGCAAACCCACCACGAGCGCCAGCCAAAAATCCCCTACAGATACCTGACCAAGCCCTCCACCGTCTCATCATCCAGCCGCCTCACCAGCGCGATCGCCAGCGCCACCATGTGCAGATAGTCATTCAAATCGATGATCGCATTGTGCGAGTGAATGTAGCGCGCCGGCACGCCCAGCACGATGCTCGGAACCCCTTCGTTCGCCACATGGAACGAACCCGCGTCCGTCCCCCCGCTACGCCGCACCGTCACCTGATAGGGAATCCCCTCCTCCCGCGCCGTCTCGATCGCCAACCGCGCCAGCCGCGGATTCGTAATCGCCGACGGATCGAACAAACGGATCTGCACCCCGCCGCCTAACCGGCCCTGGCAGTCTGACCTCGCGAATCCCGGCGTGTCATCCGCCGGCGGTCCTTCGAGAATGACCGCCACATCCGGCTTCGCGAAATTCGCCGCCGTCTTCGCCCCGCGAAGCCCCACCTCCTCCTGCACCGTACCGCACAGGATCAGCCGGTTAGGATGCGCCGACTGCGCCAGAATCTGCCCCGTCTGGATCGCCCCCGCCATCCCCACCCGGTTGTCGAACGCCTTCGCCATGAACAAATCCTCCCGCCCCATCGCCGTGAACGCCGACACCGGCGCGATCGGATCGCCTAACGAAATCCTGAAATTCTCCACCACGTCCCGCCGCGACTCCGCCCCCACGTCGACGACCATCTGGTCGATCGTCATCACCTGCCGCCGCTGCGCCTC
>JBFZFJ010000444.1:0-9266 GCA_041306405.1 Verrucomicrobiales bacterium
ACCTTGGCAAGCTCTGGAACCGCCAGGGCCGGACGCGCCAAAATGATTTTGTAGATTTCAGCCGCAAGAAGGCGCAAGAAAACGCAAAAAATGGAGAGTGCGGAGATTTGAACTCGCCATCCAGTCATTACCCGAATGCCGGAATGAGCGAATGTCTCAGTCTTTTTTGCGCCCGTATCGCGCCTCCTTGCGGCAAAATTCCACCTCGAATTGTCAGATGCGTCGGCCCTTGCCGGAACCGCTGAAATCACCCGCTCGCCGCCTCCCGATGCGGGTTGATTATTTGTTCATTTTTTCTTGAACAATGCATTGGCCAAACCACTCTCCCCGCGTGAGTGTCTGAGGGTTCTCAGGCACCCGCCCTGCCCTGCGGTCGCCCGAGAGCCCCCGTAGGGCCGCAACCAAGGGCGGTAGCTTGCCTGGAACCAAGAGTCCGGTGTTTCGGTCATTCGGTGCTTCGGTAGATCGGCAAAAAAAGCCCAGCGCGGAGCCACAGCCCCTTTCTCTGCCACCGCAACACCGCGCCGCAGGCAACCGAATCACCGCATGCTCACCGAAATTGACATCCTCAGGGACATCAGCGGGCGCCTTGATGCTCTTTCATTGCCCTACATGCTCACCGGTTCCATGGCCATGAACTACTATGCAGTGCCCCGAATGACCCGTGACATCGACATGGTCATCAACCTGCTCTCCTCAAGTTGCGACATCGAATACCTGCGCCGATGGGCGCTCCAACTGGACGTGTCATCCGAGTTGAACACACTGCTGCCATGAACGACACCGCCGAGTCTGTGGACCGACACCGCCGAGTCTGTGGACCGACAATTCCGAGCCATGCTGATGACAAAGTCCGGGGCGGAGCGCCTTCAGATGGGTTCCGGGATGTTCGACTCCGCTCGTCGCATGATGCTGGCATCCTTGCCGCCCAAAAGACTGCTTCATCTCGGTCATCACCGAGTTCGAGCTCTTCCAAGGCGCGGACCGCCACCATGAGAATCTCTGAAACCACTCGACAGGCCATCAAAAGCAATGTCGCCCGACTGGCTCCGGAGGCGGATTGCTACCTCTTCGTATCCGCTTGCGTCGTGTTTCATTCGTGATACAATTTTCTCATGGCTCACTCATCAATCATTCATGCACGGATCGATTCCGCCACCAAGGCGGCGACCGAGAGCATTCTGGGATCGCTTGGGCTGACACCTACCGAGGCGATCCGCCTGCTTTATCGCCAAATCGCCATGAGGGGGGAATTCCCACTGGAGCTGAAAGTGCCGAATTCCCTCACTGCTGATACTCTCGCCAAAGCCGATCGGGGTGAAGGTCTCGAAACCTTTGAATCGGTGGATGATCTCTACGCCTCCTGGGGTGAATGAAAGTTTCTCAGACGACCCAGTTCAGGAAGGACTTGGGGAAACAGCAGAAGCGGGGAAAGGACTTGAGCAAGTTGATCGGAACCGTCGATCTCCTCGTTTCGAGCTGTGCCCTCCCCGAGAAGTTTCGTGATCATCCATTGACCGGCAACTGGAAGGGCTGGCGGGACTGCCATATCGAACCTGACTGGTTGCTCATCTACAAGCCACTCGATGACGAACTGATTCTGGGCCGCACCGGAAGTCATTCGGATCTTTTTTGAGACAATGGAGGACTTTCCGGGTAAAAGCCGAAACGCTGAAAAAAGAGTGGGGCGAGAAGCGAAAGCCCGGCGCGCCAGCTCCTCCGTTCTCTCTGTTGCCTCCTGTTTAAAAAGAATTCTTACAGGAGCACGCAGAGAGTGACCATTGGAGGGATTTTCAAGCTGACCATGGGCTAACTCTTGTGAAAAGCGGCTTCCTCATTCGCGTCATTTCGCGTCATTTCGCGTCATTTCGCGTGATTCGCGGTTAGCATCTCTTCCATTCAAAATCCGAAATCTCTCCCCTTCCACCCCTATGACCAAATCCATCGCCATCATCCTTCCCGCCTACAACGAGGAACTGACCATCGTGGACACAATGAAGGATTTCTTCAGCGTGTGTCCGGAGGCGGAAATCTACGTCATCGACAACGCCTCCAAAGACCGCACCAACGAGCTGGCGCGCGCGGCCTATCGGGAACTCGGCTGCAAGGGCCGCCTCCTCGAAGAGTCCCGCAAGGGCAAGGCCGCCGCCGTCCGCAAGGCCTTCATGGAAATCGACGCGGACATCTATGTCATGGTCGATGCGGACATGACCTACCCCGCCAGCGACCTCACGGCTTTGCTCGCCCCGGTGCTCGACGGCCGCGCCGACATCGTCTGCGGCAACCGCCACGACTCCGGCGTTTACAAACGCGAGAACAAACGCCCGCTCCACGACTTCGGCAACAACCTGGTCCGCAGGCTGATCAACTCCCTCTTCAATGGCTCGCTCGAGGACATCCTCACCGGCTACCGGATCATGTCGAAGCGGTTCGTGAAAAACTATCCGATCCTCGCGGCCGGGTTCGAACTGGAAACGGAAATGAGCATCCATGCCCTCGACAAGGGGTATTCGATCATCGAACTCCCGACAGACTATCGGGACCGCCCGGAAGGCTCATTTTCCAAGCTCAACACGATCACCGACGGGATGCTGGTCCTCAAAACCATCTTCTCCATCTTCGTCAAGTACCGGCCGATGCTCTTCTTCAGCCTCTGCTCGCTGCTTTTCGCCGCGTCAGCCCTCGCTGCGGGCGCGTCACCGGTCATGGAATACCTTCACACGGGCAAAATCCTTCATATCCCGCTGGCCATTCTCGCCACCGGATTATCCATCCTTTCCATGCTGAGTTTTTCCGTCGCCGTCATTCTTGACGGGCTGGCCGCGGGACAGCGCTTCAATCACGCGCTGCAATTGCTCCACTGGAGCGATCGATAGATCCAGCGCCGATCCTGTTCAAACCCATTGGCCCATGAACCCTGTCCAAAGACCCTCACTGACACCTGTTGCCGCCTGGGTGATCTTGTGCTCCCTGCTAAATGCGACCGGATGGTTGCTGTCAGCAGTCGGCCAGTTGAATCTCGCAGGCTACAGCGCTGTCCTGACATTATCCAGCGCGGCGGCCGGATGGTGGTGGTGGGAAAAACGCCCCCGGCTCCGGACCGGTTTTCGCGCGCGACGCTTCAAGCGGGCCTTCCCGCTTGCGTTCGCGGTAGTGGCGGTGCTCGCCGTCGCAGGCGGCGTCCTGCACCCGCCCGCCAACTACGACGCGCTCGCCTATCGCACCCCGCGCGTCCTTCATTGGCTTGCCGAAAGCCAGTGGCACTGGATCCACACCGATTTCCATCGGCTAAACACGCGCGGCAGTGGGTTCGAGTGGCTCACGGCACCCCTGATCCTTTTTACCCGGACGGACCAGCTGTTCTTCCTGATCAACGCCGCCTCCTTTCTGCTCCTGCCCGGTCTGTCGTTCCGTGTCCTCACAGGCCTTGGCGTCCGTGGAAAAGTGGCGTGGCACTGGATGTGGATCCTGCCCAGTGGCTACTGTTACATTCTCCAGGCCGGCAGCATCGGGAACGATCTTTACGGCGCGACATTCGCTCTTGCCGCCATGGACTACGCCTTGCGGGCCGCCCGCGAGCGCTCCGCTACATCCGCCTGGCTTGCCATCCTCGCCGCCGGCCTGATGACCGCCTCCAAGGGCTTCAATCTTCTGATTCTCCTGCCGTGGGGCCTGGCGATGATTCCAACAACCCTCACCCTGCTCCGGCGGCCGATTCCAACATTCTTTGTAGCTCTGCTGGCTCTCTCAGTCTCCCTGCTACCCACCTCCCTACTCAACTTAAAGCACTGCGGGGATTGGAAAGGGCTGGCCGTCGAGCCGGTCCAAATGGCCACCGGCGAGCCGCTGCTCCACCTCGGCGTCAATGGGGCGATGGTCACGCTCCAGAACTTCAGCCCCACCTTTTTCCCGGTCGCCGGCGCGTGGAAACGATGGCTCGCCGGTGTGATGCCCGGCGAATGGGTGGACAAGCTTCGCATGCATTTTGAAGGAGGAGGCATCCCGTTCAGCCTCCCGGAAATCCAAATGGAGGAAGGAGCCGGTCTTGGTTTCGGCGTCAGCCTGCTGCTGGCCGCGATTTTGTTAGGAAGACATCGGCTGCGCCCCCCCCACCGGACCGGATGTTCGCATCCCCTCGCCACACCCGCCAATTTCGTCATCATCGGCGCATGGCTGGTGGTGCTTTATTTCTTCACCCAGTCCGGCCTCGGCTGTCCGGCGCGTTATCTGGCACCGCTTTACCTCTTGCTGGTGGCACCCGTCCTGCGCCTGCACCGGGCGGGCGAACTGATCCGGAAAACCTGGTGGCGGTGGCTGGCCTATTTGGGATTCATCCTCGCCGCCCTGCTGGTGATGGTGACCCCTCCCCGCCCCTTGTGGCCGGCACAAACCCTGCTCCGGGCCATCCACGCCGACACCGCCACCTCCCCCACACTCAAGCGGATCTGGACGGTGTATTCGGTCTATGGTGCGAGATCCGATGGATTCTCGCCCATCA
The DNA here is from genome assembly GCA_041306405.1 of Verrucomicrobiales bacterium. Classification (GTDB taxonomy): domain Bacteria; phylum Verrucomicrobiota; class Verrucomicrobiia; order Verrucomicrobiales; family Akkermansiaceae; genus Luteolibacter. The sequence goes on from JBFZFJ010000444.1 coordinate 4,499, forward strand.
AGGAAATCCTTCCGCCGGATTTGAAAACACTCGGCCTGCTCACCTTCGACGACCCGGAAACCTCGCTTTGGAAGCCCTTCGGATCACGCCGCATCATTCACGTCACCCGCGCGGATACGACGCAATCGCTGCGGGACAAGGGTGTCGAACTCGTGCTGGTGAGCGAATACATTCTAGCAGACCATCAGAAAACAACGATGGACGAATGGCTCAAGCGCTTCGACGCGGAGCTCGTAAGCAGCCTTGATCTCACGCTCCGCGCGACTCGCGGCCCCACCCTCTGGCACCTCGTCCGCCTCCGCCCGGCTTCCCGCTAACATCCCGCCCGCCATGCTTGGATTTCTCAAAGAACCGTCTATCAAAAACCTCGTGGTCGGCTCGCCCGGATTCTTCGCCCGTCAGAAGGCGCTCATCGAGGAGCGCCCCTTGCTCAAGCACTGCTATGACGACTGGTATGCGCGCCTCATTGCCGACGTGCGGTCCGTTCCCACGCGGGGCCTGCTGCTTGAACTCGGAAGCGGCGGCAGCTGCCTGAAGGATCTGGAACCCGCTTTCATCACCTCCGACGTCATTCCCGACGTCGCCGAACAAGTGATCGACGCCCGCGAACTCCCCTTCGAGGAAAATTCACTGCAAGCCATCGCGCTCACCCACGTGTTGCATCACATCCCCGACGTGGAGGCGTTCTTCCGCGAAGCCCGGCGCACGCTGGTTCCCGGCGGCGTCATCACCATGATCGAGGTCGCCCACACGCCGTTCGCGCGTTTTTTCTTCAGAAACTTCCACCCGGAACCTTACGAGGATTCGCGCGGCGAATGGAGCTTCGGCCAGCAGGATTCGATGATGGACTCAAACCAGGCCTTGTCCTGGATGGTCTTCGTCCGCGACCGCGAGCGCTTCCAACGGCTTTTCCCGGATCTGGTCATCGAGGAAACCTCCTTCACCCCCTGGTTCACCTATCTGATCTCCGGCGGCGTCACCATGCGCGACCTGATCCCGCGCTTCCTGGCGCTCCAACTGTTAGCCGTGGAGTGGCTGCTGACTCCCCTGCGGCCTCTCTTCGCGCTGCACTGGCACATCCGCGTCCGCCGGAAAGACTGATACCGAACACCTCGTTGCCGGCCCATTCACTGCGGCCCCGGCGGTGCCGCGCCACCCTGCCGGAGCTGCTTCGGCCTTCATCCCCTTCATGATCATTGTAATCGGTTCCGGCCCGGCTGCGATTGCGGCGACCCATGCGCTGGTCCGACAGGGCCACCCGGTCACCATTCTGGACGTGGGCACCCGCTTGGAGGCGGACAAGCAGGAGATCGTCAGCCGCATGTCCGGGCAGCGGCCGGACACCTGGGATCAGGACGACCTCGCCACCATCGTCGGACAAAGGAACGCCACCGCCGAGACCGTTCACTCCAAGCTGTCATTCGGCTCATCCTACAGTTTCGACACCCGCTCCGCGGCGGTGGACGTCCGGTTTGGAAACGCCGCGGGATTCAACCATTCACTTGCCCGCGGCGGATTGACCAATGTCTGGGGCTCGTCGCTGTTAGCCCATCGACAGGCGGACATCGCGGACTGGCCGGTCCGGATCGAAGACCTTGCCCCCCATTACCGGGCGGTCATGGATTTCGTGCCGGGAACGGGCGTGAAAGACGAGCTGGAAGACCTTCTTCCCACCTATTCGGAACAGGACAATCCGCTCGATCCGTCGCGCCAGGGGCTCTCGCTGCTGGAGGACTTGAAGGCGCAAAAAACGGCGCTGCGCCAGACGGGGATCTTTTTCGGCCGCAGCCGGTTGGCGATCCGCGCCAGCGGAGACCCGACCCGCCGGGAGTGTGCCAAATGCGCGCTCTGCCTTTCCGGTTGCCCCTATGATCTGATCTATTCATCCGCACAAACCCTGGATGAGCTCATCCGGGACGGCAGCGTCCGCTATCTTCAGGACCACCTCGTCGAAAAGTTCGAACAAGCGGGGGAGGAGGTGGTCGTCACCGGCCGGAATCTCGCGGACGGCCAGCCCTTCTCCCATCGCGCGGCCCGGGTGTTTGTGGGAGCCGGTGTCCTGCCAACCGCCAAGATCGTCCTCAACTCCCTGCGGGTTTTCGACCGGCCGGTCCGACTGTTGGACAGCCAGTATTTCATCTATCCGTTGCTCCGTTTCGGAATGACCGGTGATGTCGAAACCGAGAAAACGCACACCTCCTCGCAGGTCTTTCTGGAAATCGACGACCCGGGCGTCAGCGGGCATCTGGTGCACCTTCAAATCTACGGTTACAGCCCTTTCCTGCACCACGAACTCGAGCGGACCATTCTCCGCTGGCCGCTGCGCTTCTCCTGGTTCCGCCGTCAATTTCTCGGCCGGCTGTTGATCGCCCAGGGATTCATTCATTCCAAGGAGTCCGGTTCGGTCGAGCTGACCCTGAAAACAGCGGCGGACGGCAAGGCCTTTCTCGACGCCCGGATCCAAAAATCCCGCAGGGCGTTTGCCACCACCCTGCGCGTGGGTTGGAAACTGCTGAAACAATCCTTGAAGCTCCGGGCCCTTCCGTTGCTCCCCGGCTTGCAATTCCCCAACCCCGGCAGCGGCTACCACAGCGGCGGCACATTCCCGATGCGCGCCCGGCCTCAGGCGATTGAGACCGATCCCCTCGGCAGGCTTCCCGGAAACGACCGGGTCCATTTGGTGGACGCGTCCGTCCTGACCAGCATCCCGGGAACTTCCATCACCTTCAGCGTGATGGCGAACGCCCATCGCATCGCCACTCTCGCCGGCCACCTCGATCCGCCATGAAAGTCGCCATCACCGGTGCCTCCGGCTACGTCGGTGGCTGCCTCTCCGCCGGCTTCCGGAGGCACGGCCACGAAGTGCTCGCACTCAGCCGCCGCCCCTGTCCGGCTCCTTGGTCGCCCTACGCCTTGGGCGACGACCCCCGCCAATTGCCTTGGGATGAAGTCGACGCCCTGGTCCACGCCGCCTACGATTTCACCGCCAGCACCTGGCGGGAAATCCTGGAGAAAAATGTCGAACCGAGCGTGGCCTTGTTGCAGGCGGCCCGCAAAGCCGGAGTCAGGGGGTTGATCCATATCAGCTCGATGAGTTCTTTTGAAGGCTGCCGTTCCAACTATGGCAAAGCCAAACTGATGGTGGAAAAAGAAGCCCTCGCACTTGGAGCCGCGGTCATCCGTCCGGGCCTGGTGTGGGGCGAACGCTCCGGCGGTGTCATGGGAACCCTCGAAAAACTCGTCGCCAAGCTCCCGGTCGTCCCCTTTCTCGTCGGCGGCAGAAATTCAAACCAGTTCCTGATCCACGAGACCGACTTGTCGGAAGCCATCGTCGCCATCACGGAAGGCCTTCCGGCGGCGACCGGCACGCTGCATTCGGTGATGCATCCGTCACCCGTCTCGCTCCTGGAAATCCTCAAATCCACCGCCAAACGATCCAAGCGGCATCGTCTCTATCTGCCGGTCCCATGGCAACTTGCCATGGCGGGCCTCAAATCCGTGGAAATGCTTGGCATCCATTCCCCATTCCGCAGCGACAGCCTGACCGGCCTCGTCCACGGCAATCCCCTTCCGGCAAACCCCACCCCGCCCGCCGGAGTCCGCTACCGCCCGTTTGCCTGACAAGTGGGTCCGGCGAGCCGGAGGGGATTTTGAATGTTGAATTTTGAATGTTGGATTCTGAATGTTGGATTCTGAATGTTGGATTCTGAATGTTGGAGGATTGATCCTGCAGCTGCCCGCAGTCTCTTCCATTCAAAATTCAAAATCCAAAATCCAAAATCTCTTCCCCCATCCCAGCCGCTCCACCGCCCGGCTTTACTCTCCGGCAGGTTCGTGCCAGGATCCCCGCCGATGAGACTGACTTCCCACCAAAAAACCGCCATTCTGGAGGCAGTTGGCAGGCAGGATCCCGAAGCGCGGATCATTCTGTTCGGCTCCCGTGCGAATGATCGCGCCAAGGGCGGGGACATCGACCTGCTCGTCGTCTCCGACCGGATCGGACTGCATCAGGAATGGGAGATCCGCAGGGACATCCTGGACGAGATCGGGTGGCAGAAACTCGATCTCATCGTGCGCCGCAGCAACCAACTCGACTCCCCCATCGCCAGTGTTGCGATGGAAACCGGAATCCCGCTATGAACCCGCAAACCCAAGCGGCTTATTTGGCGGAAAGCCTCGCGGAGCTCAACCGGGCGCTCGGTCATCTCTTGTATTCCGCAAACGCCTGTGCGGATCTTTCTCCGAATGAGCCGGCTCCCACCGAGGAGGCGTTGGCACGGATTGAGGCGTTCACCAGTCGTTTCGCCCGTGTCGTCGACCTCATCAGCAAGCGCGTCCTTCGCGTCATCGACCAGTTCGAGATGTATGAGGCGGGAACCCTGCTCGATGTCGCAAACCGTGCCGAAAAGCGCGGAATGATCGAGTCGGTTGACTGGTTGCGCGAACTCAAGGACACCCGCAACCGGATTTCCCACGACTACGCCGGAGACCGTCTTCCCGAGATTCTGGCCTATTGCCGTGAGGAACTTCCCCGTCTGTTGGCGACCTGCAAGCGTATCAGCGAGTATGCTGGCACCCTGCTTGCCCGGTAACCCGGATCAAGATGCTCCTCACACGGTCTGGACGCGCCAGCCACGCTGCGACCCGCCTCTGACTCCTGACTACTGATCCCTGATCCCTGATCCCTGATCCCTGATCCCTGATCCCTGATCCCTGATCCCTGATCCCTGATCCCTGATCCCTGATCCCTGATCCCTGATCCCTGATC